>NSIB01000051.1 GCA_002737625.1 Flavobacteriales bacterium
GTCCGATTATATTTTGGATATTGGCCCAGGAGCGGGCCGACATGGTGGTCATATCATTGGTTTTGGGAGTCCTTCGGAATTTTTAAAACTTGAAACGCCTACAGCAAAATACCTAAATGGAGCATTGAAAATTGCCGCGCCCCCGGTTCGTAGAACTGGGAACGGGAATTCAATTGTGCTTAAAGGGGCACACGGAAATAATTTAAAAAATGTAAGTGTTGAATTTCCATTAGGCAAATTTATTACGGTTACTGGTGTTTCTGGCTCTGGAAAATCGACCTTAATTCACGACACGTTGGTCTTAAAATTGAAGCAATTTTTTGATCGAACGAAACGTGAACCCTTGCCTTTTAAGTCAATCACAGGCTTGGAATTTATCGATAAAGTTATCGAGGTAGACCAATCGCCCATCGGTCGGACCCCACGTTCAAATCCTGCGACTTATACCAATATGTACACGGATATCAGGACTTTATATTGTGAATTACCTGAATCTAAAATTCGAGGCTATAAGGCAGGTCGATTTAGTTTTAATGTCAAAGGGGGTCGCTGTGAAGGTTGTGAGGGAGCGGGTAGGAAAAAAATCGAAATGGAATTTTTACCTGATGTATTTGTTGAATGCGAAACATGTAAGGGTAAAAGATTTAATCGAGAAACCTTGGAAGTTCGCTTCAAGGGGAAGTCGATCTCAGATGTATTGGATATGACGGTGGAACAGGCGCTCGATTTTTTTGAGCATCAACCCCGTATTTTCCGCAGGGTTCAAACCCTAGCCGAGGTGGGTTTAGGCTACATTACCTTAGGTCAACATGCGACGACCTTATCTGGTGGTGAAGCGCAAAGGGTTAAACTAGCGGAGGAATTGTCAAAAAAAGACACAGGTAAAACGCTGTATGTGTTAGACGAACCTACCACAGGTTTGCATTTTCAAGATGTCAAATTACTCTTAGATGTGTTGCAAAAACTGGTGGATAAAGGCAATACCGTTTTGGTGATTGAACATAACATGGATGTGATTAAAGTATCGGATTATATTGTTGACATGGGTCCAGAAGGAGGAAATGCCGGGGGCCAATTGCTCATTTCGGGGACACCGGAGCAGGTGGCTAAAGCTAAAAATAGCCATACTGGCAGATTTTTGAAAAAAGAACTTTAGCTTTGGACTAGGTTGAAGGTAATTTACCTACGATAAAAAATTACCTTAAAATATGATCAATTTGATTTTTTTCTAGCTTAAATTTATTTAGTTTTCGACTTGAAATTCTTGCCCAAATGCTCCCTCACGATATGAGCGTTTTTTTGATTAATAAATGGATATGACTTATTTTTTTCAATTTCTTTTTATTGCTTTACTCGCTTCCATGAGTTATTTAATCGCCATGCGATTTAAAGGAATATTAGCTACGATTCGATTGTCGCAACCCATTCAATTATCAGATCAGCCCATTGAACGCTGGAAGCGGGTATTTCTATTAGCTTTTGGACAAAAAAAGATGTTCCAAAAACCTTTTGTTGGCCTCATGCATTTCTTGATTTATATCGGTTTCATTTTGATTAATGCAGAAATTCTGGAGATTATTTTGGATGGGATTTTAGGAACGCATCGATTGTTTGCTCCCTTTTTAGGATCACTTTACCCTCTACTTTTGAATTTTTTCGAGCTCTTAGCAGCCGGCGTATTTTTAGCATGCCTCGTATTTTTTGCGCGTCGGGGTATTTTCAAAGTCCAACGCTTACAATCTGAAAATCATTCAGAATTAAAAGGGTTTCCGATCCGAGATGCCTATACTATTTTAATTGTTGAATGTGTGTTGATGGCGGCATTATGGACGATGAACGCGACAGATGCGGTCTTACAAAGTAGAGGAGTCGAACATTTTCAAGCCGTAGGCTCGTTCATTATCTCAGAAAATTTAATTCCATTCTTGGATTCATATAGTACGGATGCTTTGTTTTTGATTGAGCGAATTGCATGGTGGTTTCACATCGCAGGCATCCTAGGATTTGCGCTTTATGTAACTTATTCCAAGCATTTACATATCTTTTTTGCATTTCCTGCTGCTTATTATTCTAGTTTAAAATCATCTGCCTATATTCCTAGTTTGGATTCTGTCACCCATGAAGTCAAATTGATGTTAGGTCAACCCGCGTCGGGCGAAGCTGCGCCGACCAACTTACGATTTGGGGCCAAGGACGTGATGGACTTGAATTGGAAAAATCTTTTAGACGCCTATAGTTGCACTGAATGTGGCCGCTGCACGGATCAATGTCCGGCCAATCAAACAGGTAGGTCATTATCTCCTCGAAAAATAATGATGGATACCCGAGATCGCTTGGAGGAGGTTAGCGTGATTTTGTCAAAAAATAAAGGCCAATTTGTCGATGACGGCCAATCATTATTGGATAAAATTAGTGGGGAGGAATTACGTGCTTGTACCACTTGCCAAGCGTGCGTGGAGGCCTGTCCCATGGAATTGTCGCCCCTAAACATTATTTTGGAATTGAGAAGGTACCAAATCATGGAAATGTCGGATGCTCCTGCGGCATGGAATTCGATGTTTTCTAATATTGAAACAAATCAAGCCCCCTGGAAATTCAATCCTTCGGATCGAATGAATTGGACAAAATCATAAGCCATGAAAAAAGTATTAATGGGCCTTCTAGCCCTGATAGTCATTTATTTTGTAGGACCTAAGCCAGATGCTCCGGTGTTAAATGCAAGTCCAACTTGGACTCAAATTCCGGATTCGATGCCGCAAATTTCCGAGTTTATCCAAAAGAAGGAATTAGCCAATAAGGAGTTAAAACCTGGTAATGAAGCAAAAATTATTTGGGCTGATTCCTTAAATCCTCAAAAAACTAAATATGCTTTTTTATATGTGCATGGTTTTTCAGCCTCGCAGATGGAGGGAGATCCAGTACACCGACAGGTTGCCGCGGCGTTCAACGGAAATTTAGTATTAGCTAGAGTCGCGGGTCATGGAGAAAAGACCTCAGATCGCACTTTGGGAAATGTGACAGCAGATGAATATTATGCGAGCGTTGAGAACTATTTGGCCATAGCGAAAAAACTGGGCCAAGAGGTGATTGTGATGGGAACTTCCTTCGGGGGAGCGATGACGGTATATTTAGCCTCAAAACACCCAGAAATTAAGGCCATCATTTTATATGGTCCATGCATTGCGGTGGCAGATCCAAGTGCAGCAATTTTAGATAATCCTTGGGGGCTCCAATTAGCCCGACTCATAAAAGGGGGAGAATACAATGAAATACCCAGTAAAAATAAGGCGCATGATGCCTATTGGAATTTGCATTATCGGTTTGAGGCTGTGGTAGAAATGCAAAATTTCTTGACACATACCATGAACAAAGAAGTTTTTAGTCAGGTAAAAATGCCTGTTTTATTGACCTATTATTATAAAGATGAAGCTCATCAAGACCAAGTAGTTTCTGTCAAAGCGATGCAAGAAATGTTTCCAGAATTAGGAACATCTTCTGCGCTTAAGCAAGAAATTGCTTTCCCAGAATCAGGCAATCATGTGATTACATCACCCATTTTGGGGAATAAAACGGAGCTTCCTATGCAAGCCTCCGTTAAATTTTTAAATGAAGTCGTAAAATTAAATAAGTAATATGTCCGAGATGGTGTTAAATATTCGAACAATGGCTGATTATTTAGCTAAGGGTGAAATGCCAGAATATTTATTTTGGGTGGGTTGTGCAGGTTCTTTTGATGACCGACAAAAAAAAGTGACGCGCGCTTTTTGTGAAATTTTACAAAAGGCTGAAATTTCATATGCCGTTTTAGGAACAGAGGAATCATGTACTGGAGATCCAGCAAGAAGAACAGGCAATGAGTTTTTGTTTCAAATGCAGGCGATGACTAATATTGAGGTGCTCAATATGTACCAAGTGAAAAAGATTGTGACGGCCTGTCCACATTGTTTTAATACGTTGAAAAATGAATATCCGAGCCTTGGAGGAACCTATGAGGTCATTCACCACACAGAGTTATTGGCTCAATTGTTGAAAGAGGGTAAAATAGAAATTTCTGAGGAAAGAGAAGAAATCGCATTCCATGATTCTTGTTATTTGGGTCGAGGAAATGGTATTTATGAAGCGCCTCGAGAAATCATTTCGCAGCTTCAAAAAGATTTAAAAGAGCTAAAAAGTTGCCGCACCAAAGGACTTTGTTGTGGTGCCGGTGGGGCCCAAGTTTTTAAGGAGCCCGAGCCGGGAGCCGTCGACATACAAGTAAAACGAACAGAAGAGATTATTGAATCCGGAGTAAAAAAAGTAGCTATCGCGTGTCCTTTTTGTATGGTAATGATTCAAGATGGTTTAAATAAAACAGGACATGACAAAGATATTCAAGTAGTGGACTTAGCTGAGTTGGTCCAAAAAGCAATGAAATAAGATGTATATACCATTCGAACAATTACCCGATCAGTCCCGTGTGTGGGTGTATCAAGCAAATCGACCCTTGACGGGCGAGGAAATGGAGCAAATAAGGTCATTTTTAATGAATGAAATGAATGCTTGGGCTGCTCACGGAGCTCCGCTGAATGCATCTTTTGAGATTCGGTTTAATCATGTCGTTATTGTCGCGGTCAATGAAGATGTAAATCAAGCTTCAGGTTGTTCGATCGACGCGTCGACACACTGGTTTAAATCTTTAGGAGAAATGCTCCACATTGATTTTTTTGATCGGCAAATTGCTAAAATTCGAGGGGAACAAATTTCGCTCATACCGATAACATCGATTAAAGATTTAATATTGAGCGCTAATTTGTTGGAAGAAGATTTCATCATCCCACCTCAAACATCAGACTTGAATCAATACAGAAATCAGTGGCTTCAGACGGTTCGTGAGTCATGGTTGAAAAAATACTTCGTTAAATCAAGCGTTTAATATGGCTGAAGATTTAATCAAAATTAGTGGAACAAGAGCGGATCAGTATGCGAATTTATATCCTCAGATTCAATCTTTGTTGGCCGGAGAAACGGATCTATATGCTAATCTTGCCAATGTAGCAGCGGCTATCCATGATATTTTCGGATTTTTTTGGGTAGGTTTTTATTTGGTGAAAGGAGATGAATTAGTCTTAGGCCCATTTCAAGGCCCCGTGGCCTGCACTCGAATTCCTTTTCATAAAGGAGTTTGTGGACATGCCTACACGGAAAGAAAAACAGTTGTCGTTCCTAATGTAGATGAATTCCCAGGACATATCGCTTGTGCCTCAGCCTCAAAATCCGAAATCGTTATTCCGGTATTTCATGAAAATCGAGTGATTTTAGTCCTCGACGTAGACTCAGATAGTTTGAATGATTTTAATGAGGAAGACCAAATAGGCCTTGAGAAAATCGTGGGTATAATTGAAGAAAATTGGGGGAACTGGAATTAGCGTAGTTTAGCAATAACCGTTTCTCCACCGACAGGCTTATCGCCTAAATTGACACAAATTTCGGCATCTAAGGGCAAGAAAATATCGATTCTGCTTCCAAATTTTATAAACCCAAATTCTGAACCTTGGGTGACGGATTCGTTTTCTTTGGCATACCAACAAATTCTTTTGGCGAGTGCACCGGCTATTTGACGAAATAATATTTCAGTTCCATTTTCATGTTTGACCACGTAGGTCGTGCGCTCATTTTCGGTGCTCGACTTAGGATGCCAAGCAACCAGAAATTTACCTGGGTGGTATTTGAAATAGGAAACAATGCCCGAAATGGGATTGAAATTAATGTGCACATTTAAGGGTGACATAAAGATCGAAATCTGTCTGCGCGTACCGTTAAAATATTCGGATTCTACGGTTTCTTCGATCACCACTACTTTTCCATCCGCTGGGGCAATAATATGCTGCGAATTTATATCAGTATGCCGTTTCGGAACTCTGAAAAATTGTAAAATGATTAAATAAAATAGAGAAGTAATGACAACAATGAATTCTCTTAGGTATTCTCGGTCTGGAAAAAGATAGGCAAAAAACGCATTGATGCCTAAGACAATGATGAGTGATGTGATTAATAAAGTCCTTCCTTCGCGGTGTAAGGTCATAATTTAATTATTTCAATGAGTAGCTTATTGTTCTAAGCTTGGATTCAGAAGTCAAAATTAGCCATTTTCGTTTAAATTATGTCAAGATTTCTCATTCATACGATAAGAATTATTTAAATTTTATATAAAAAAATTGCATTTTTGGTACGAATTAAATTCCTATGAGGTATTTCCAATTGTTTTTTTTCTTTCTTTTTGTTGGCTAGACCCATTTCTGCTCAAGAAGCTAGGTGGATTCATCCGACAACGGGAAATTTTTATCAGATTAATTTTGAAACCCAAGCGTTATTTGAAAATAAGGATGGGATCCATTGGAATAAAATAGCGGACCTTAGCTTTGAAGATATTAAAAGCCATGATTTGATTTTAGGGAATTTTAATTACCAAGAAATTCCTATTCCAGGTTCTAATTTATCGTATTTAATGGTTAGTTGCACGGGACAATTATATCAATTAGATCGCAAAAATTGGATTTTAAAACGTATCGATCAAACTTTTTTTCGTGGGGCAAATTGCGCAGCGATTAAATTTCTGCGAAATGGGGTGTTGTATTCCTTTGGAGGATATGGATTTTGGCAATTAACTAATGTGTTAACTAAATACGATCCCAAAAATAAAGAATGGATGAGTATAGGCACTAAGGGAGATATACCCATTGCGATCAATGATGGAATTTCAGCGTATGTCCCTTCAAAAGATATTTTTATCACGATGGCGAATTTGCAGGTCAATGATTCTCGATTATACAATAGTTCAGTAGTCGATTGGAACATATATGAATATCGATTTAAGAATCAAGAATTTTTCAAAGTAGGAACAGTACACTTAGAAGAGTTAAAGAAATATTTAGAAAAAGACCTCTATCGGAATTTCTTATTCAACGGCAGGTATTTTATTTTGATCGATAAGTCTATTCAGGTGTATCGCTATGATACGATGATCATCATCGATCTTTTAGATAATTTCAAAACGTACCATTGGCTTAATTCAGACAGATTGCCAATTACAGCAAATAATTCTAGTGAGCAGGAAATACGTTTTAAGGGGAAAGACTCACTGGCCTGGTCATCTAATTTCAGTTCTAAAAACCAAGTAAATAAGAACTCAATTCAATACATCATTTCTATTAAAAATGTTTTAGCTGATTCGGAATATTTAGGGAAACTGACAGACGAACCTTGGTATATTGAATTCTTTAAGGTTATGACGTTGAGCTTAGGTGTTTTAACAAGTCTGTTTTTTATATTTATTTTTGGCAACCTGAAAAAAACAGGCTTAGGCGTAAAATAAAAAATATTTTAGGACAAAATGAGCAAAAGTTCCTTGATTTTCTTTTGTTAAATTATAATCAAGGCTATGTCAACGGGCATCAATTGATTGCTTTTTTTGGTCGGCATAAAAGTGCTCCTGAATCTCAAAGACAATTTAGATCTAAGTTGATTGACAATTTCACCAAGTCTTTGTCTTTAATCTTTCAAGACAAAAATATTTTGGATATTCAACAAGACGAAAAGGATCAAAGGATGTTGAACTATCGATTGAATAGTAAGATTTATAAAATTTTATCTGAGCTCTAGTTATTTCTGAAAGATGATGACGGGTTCAGTCTCAATCGTGTTACTTTGTTGGAATGCCTTGTCTTTAATGTAAATTTGAAACTTTAATGTATCATTAAATTCAGTGAAAAGAGGTGAATAGCCTTTGTAGAAGGCATACACAAATTGAGTTGAATAGGAAATTGATCCTTCTATTGGACCCGGTTTTTGGTCGGGACGCAATTGGAAATTTATTAATCCACCGATTTTAGGGCTAAATAAGACAGGCACATATTTGCCATTTTTTTTCAATAATACATCCACCTCAAAATTTCTAAAGTCCTTGTATTTAGCATTTGCTTTCATTTCTGCAGCTGTAATTCCAAGGTCCCCATCGCCATCTTCAAAGCGAATACTCATAATAATGGAGTCGATTTTTGTTTTACCTCCAAAGCCATCATTACTTGTTTTGGTGATTTTTTGGATGGATTGAAATGAGATGGCCGGTGTGGTGCTAAATTCAGGTTCCTTCACGCAGCTCCATAAGAATAGCGTAATCAAAATAGTTAAACTGAATAAAAAACTTTTATTAGACATCCAATGCTAAAATTAAGAATCGTAAAGTTAATGATTTGGTTTAATTTTGTATGAAATTCGAAATAAAAGGTATGCAAGAAAATCCTGAGGCTGTGGAGTTGCAAATTGAAGTACTGAAACGTAAAGTTTTACAGGTGGATTCTTCTGGTTTTGAGGATTTGGCCATCGAAATATTTAATTTTCAGGCACTACATAATCCCATATATCAGTCTTTTCTTAGGATGTTGGATTGTTCGGTGGATTCCGTTCGATCGATGGACCAAATACCTTTTTTGCCGATAGAGCTTTTTAAAACATACCAAGTTCAGACGGGTTTCTCCCCGGTGCTTTTCGACTTTGAAAGTTCAGGTACTACTGGGCAAACACCTTCCAAACACGCCGTTTGTGATTCTGAATTTTATAAAGAAAATTCACTGAATGCCTTTAATCATCTTTTTGGGTCACCGACGGATTATCACATTTTTGCCTTATTGCCCTCTTATTTGGAAAGAAATACGTCCAGTTTGGTTTTTATGATGGATCATTTCATTCAAGAATCAAAATCTGAATTTTCTGGATTTTTTTTAAATCAATATCCCGAATTAGTTGGCCAAATTAAAGAAGCGTTGAAAACCAATCGGAAAATTTGGCTGATGGGTGTGACTTTTGGACTGTTAGATTGGATTGATTCGGGTCAAGATTTTTCATTTTGGAATGAGGCGATCAAAGAAGGTAGAATCATCGTGATGGAAACAGGAGGGATGAAGGGGCGTAGGGAAGAGTGGATTCGTGATCGAATTCATACTTACCTGATGGAGTACATGGGGTTTAACCAAGTGGCTTCTGAATATGGAATGACTGAATTGTTTTCTCAAGCCTATTCGTTTTCAGAAGGAATTTTTGTCCCAGCGAGAACCATGCGCGTGCTCCTGCGAGAGGTGAATGATCCATTTTCGCTCGTAAAAACACCAGGAAAAGTCGGCGGAATCAAAGTGATTGATTTAGCTAATATTGAATCCTGTTCCTTTGTTGAGACGAAGGATTTAGGTTCATTGGAAGAAGATGGCATTCGATTTAAGGTACTAGGTCGCTTTGATAATTCAGAAATGAGAGGCTGTAGCATGATGGTTTCTGAGCCCTAGGTAATTTCGATTAAGGATGTGGGACTAACCACGATGATCCATCCGCATAAAATTCATTTTTCCAAATAGGAACTTCTTTTTTCAAGGTGTCGATTAACCATTGGCATGCCGCAAAAGCCTCCGCTCGATGCACACAAGTGACCCCGATGATCACTGCAATATCGCCTATTTCCAAAGGTCCGGTTCGATGACAAACCACGGTTTTGATGATGGGCCATTTATCTCCTGCTGCATTAACTAATCGCTCTATTTGTTTGACGGCCATGGGCGAATAAGCCTCCATGGTTAGCGCATTAACTTCTTTACCTTGATTTTTATTTCGGATGGTGCCTATGAACAAGCAAATTCCTCCAGCCTCTTCCGCTTGTAAAAATTTGAATTGGGGGTCGATTAAAAGTGGGGAATCGATTAGCTCAATTTTCTGTTCCATGTTTATTTTCTTTGATAGGTCAAAAAGCTATACTGATAGGTATTTTTTTCATCAGTAACGCCTCTTTCTCGGGCTACCACTTCCCAGGTATCTGTTGGGATCTCTGGAAAATAAGTGTCCCCATCAAAAATATCATGTAATTGGGTAACTAATATCTGATCCGCGACGGCAAGACTCAATTGGTATATTTCAGCGCCACCCACAATATAAATATCTTCTCTTGACATCGACTTAGCCTTTAAAAGGGCCTCTTCTAGTGAATTTGCAGTAATGATACCCTCTGGATTGAATTTAGTCTGACGCGTGATGGCGATCGTAGTCCGATTAGGTAAGGGCCGGCCGATGGACTCATACGTTTTTCTCCCCATGATGATCACATGTCCCGTTGTGAGCGCTTTAAATCGCTGAAGGTCAGCAGGTAAATGCCAGATCAATGCATTGTTTTTGCCAATGACTCTATTTTCATCAAAAGCGACTAATATCTTTATCAATTGTTCTAATTTTTTATCAAAAATAAGAGATTTTTCGGGATCTATTTAGCCCTATGTGGATATAAATGGATTTATAGAAAATTGATAAATTTATTTTCAATTATGCTTCCCAATTTGAGCTCAAACCACTAATTTTGTACAATTTTTGAGCCATACTGAAAGGCCAATCATTTTTGAATATATAACGCTTTAAATTTATACCATCCTGTGCCTAAAGATTCGTCGATTAAATCAGTCCTAATTATTGGTTCCGGTCCCATTGTTATCGGTCAAGCCTGTGAGTTTGATTATGCAGGTTCCCAAGCAGCACGTTCATTACGAGAGGAGGGCATCGAGGTCATTTTAATTAATTCTAATCCAGCGACGATTATGACGGATCCGATGAATGCGGATCACGTGTATTTGAAACCATTAGAAAAGGCGTCCATTATTCATATTTTAGAGCGTCATCAAATCGATGCGGTTTTACCTACCATGGGTGGACAAACAGCATTAAATTTGGCGATCGATTGTGATGCGGCTGGTGTTTGGGAAAAGTATGGTGTTCGGATTATTGGCGTAGATATAGCGGCGATTGAAACGACCGAGGATCGAGAGAAGTTCCGATTAAAAATGATCGAGATTGGCGTTGGGGTTTGTAAGGGTCGTACCGCTCGTTCTTTTTTGGAAGGAAAGGAGATTGCTCAGGAAACGGGATTCCCCTTGGTGATTCGTCCATCATTTACCCTAGGAGGTACAGGGGGTGGTTTTGTTCATGACCCAAAGGACTTTGACGCGGCATTAAATAAAGGTTTACACGCTTCCCCTACGCATGAGGTGTTAGTGGAACAATCCATCATGGGTTGGAAAGAATATGAATTAGAATTACTTCGGGATCACATCGGCAATGTCATCATCATTTGCTCGATTGAGAATTTTGATCCGATGGGAATTCATACCGGAGACTCTATTACGGTGGCTCCAGCGATGACTTTGCCTGATACAACTTACCAACGAATGAGAGATACGGCCATCAAGATGATGAATGCCATAGGTACTTTCGCGGGTGGATGTAATGTTCAGTTTTCATTAAATCCTGATACGGATGAGATTATAGCGATTGAAGTAAATCCTCGTGTTTCTAGATCTTCTGCTTTGGCCTCTAAAGCTACGGGTTATCCGATTGCCAAAATTGCGGCTAAAATGGCCATTGGGTATAATTTGGATGAGTTGACCAATGCGATTACCGGAACGACTTCAGCTTATTTTGAGCCGGCATTGGATTATGTGATTGTTAAAGTGCCAAGATGGAATTTTGATAAGTTCAAGGGTGCTGATCGCACGCTTGGTTTGCAAATGAAATCCGTGGGTGAAACCATGGGTATTGGGCGTAATTTCCAGGAGGCACTTCAAAAGGCATGTCAGTCTTTAGAGATTAAGCGAAATGGGATGGGAGCGGATGGAAAAGAATTGAAGGATCAAGATGCGATTATGTATTCGTTGGCCAATCCTTCTTGGAATCGTTTATTCCATATTTATGATGCCTTCAAAATGGGCATTTCATTTAAGACGATTCAACAATTAACTAAAATTGACAAGTGGTTTTTAAATCAAATAGAGGATTTAGTTCGTGTCGAAAAAGAAATAGAGAAGTATTCGGTTCATAATATTCCCAAGATTTTACTCGAAGAAGCGAAGCATAAAGGTTTTGCAGATCGCCAAATTGCACATACTTTACGTTGTTTAGAATCCGAGGTTTATGATAAGCGTAATAGCTTAGGCATTAAGCGTATCTACAAATGTGTGGATACCTGTGCGGCTGAATTTGAAGCAAAGACTCCTTATTATTATTCAACTTTTGGACAGGAAGGTGCGGAGGTTTTGGATAATGAATCCGTTGTATCAACGAAGAAGAAGGTGGTTGTATTGGGTTCGGGTCCCAACCGGATTGGTCAAGGAATCGAATTTGACTATTCTTGTGTGCATGGGGTATTAGCAGCCAAAGAAGCTGGTTATGAGACCATTATGATTAATTCAAATCCTGAGACGGTGTCAACGGACTTTGATATAGCGGACAAATTGTATTTTGAACCCGTATTTTGGGAGCATGTCTATGACATCATTCAGCATGAAAAACCTGAAGGTGTGATTGTCCAATTAGGGGGTCAAACGGCTTTGAAGTTAGCTGAGAAGCTTTCAAAATATGGGATTAAAATTTTAGGTACTTCCTTTGAAGCCTTGGATTTAGCTGAAGACCGTGGAGCTTTCTCTAGTCTATTGAAAGATTTAAATATCCCTTATCCAAGGTTTGGCGTTTGTGAAGATGCGGATAATGCTGCAGCGCTCGGACGCGAATTAGGATATCCATTGTTGGTCCGCCCTTCCTATGTTTTGGGTGGTCAGTCTATGAAAATTGTGATTAATGAGCAGGAATTGGAGCAACATGTCGTCGATATTTTACGCGATATTCCTGGGAATAAAATCTTATTGGATCATTTCTTAGAAAATGCCATTGAGGCGGAGGCGGATGCGATCTGTGACGGTGAAGATGTGTACATCATTGGTTTAATGGAGCACATTGAGCCGGCAGGTATCCACTCGGGTGATTCTCATTCCGTGTTACCTCCATTCGATTTGTCGGATCACGTGATCAAGCAAATTGAAGATCATACGCGCAAGATTGCGGTAGCATTGAAGACGAAAGGTCTTTTAAACATACAGTTTGCAGTTAAAAATGAAGTGGTGTACATCATCGAAGCGAACCCTCGTGCTTCTCGGACCGTTCCATTTATCTGCAAGGCATACCAAGAGCCTTATGTGAATTACGCGACCAAAGTAATGTTAGGAGTGAATAAGGTGAAAGATTTCAATTTCAAACCGGTGAAAAAAGGGTATGCAATCAAGATTCCTGTATTTTCTTTCTCTAAGTTTCCAAACGTCAATATGGAGCTAGGACCCGAAATGAAATCGACAGGCGAGGCGATTTATTTCATTGATGATTTGAAAGATGATTTCTTTCGTAAGGTGTATGGAGAACGAAATTTATATTTAAGCCGTTAAGCAACCATGTTAAAAGTAATCGCTTTTGGATTAGTATTTTACTATGTGATTTGGCCTTTGGTGCGATTCCTGTTTAAGGGTTTTGTCATCACGCAGGTCCATAGAAAGATGTCTGAGCAAGATATTCGTTCCAAACAAGC
>NSIB01000052.1 GCA_002737625.1 Flavobacteriales bacterium
GCGGTTAGGCAGCATGTAAGTAAGATTAAAATGGATTCCGGCCAGATGATATTGGTCCAATCGATGGTGAAATAGGATGTTCTTGAAGCGGCAATCATAAAAACCCCTTGGGTAAAAAGGGTGAGCAGGATGTTGTTGGGTCTCAGGATGGCGAGATAGGGGCGCATAGCTACAAGTGGTAGCAAGCTACATTATTTTTTTGGAAATTTCATCTTGTAGGGCGCATTCACGATGCCATGCGAGATGTTCTGAAGTTTCTTTTTCAGCATGTTGCGCTTGAGGGGATGGATTCTGTCGGTAAATAGGATGCCCTCGATGTGATCGTATTCATGTTGGATGATTCTTGCTGCCATACCTTCATAGGTTTCGGTTTTCTCTTGAAAATTTTCATCCCAATACTGAATGGTGACCTTGGCATTGCGTTTCACATTGGCCCTAACAAATGGGATAGAAAGGCAACCTTCTTCATATTCCCAGGGTGTATCGAACTCATCCAAAATTTGGGCATTGATAAATATTTGTTTGAAGTTCTTTGTACTTGGATTGTCTTCTATGTCTGTTCCATCCACAATAAACAATCGGATGGGCAATCCAATTTGGGGGGCTGCCAAACCGATTCCGCTGCTGTCATACATGGTTTCAAACATGTTTTCCAACAAGGTCCCAAGACCTTCGTATTCTGGTGTGATGTTTTCGGCTTTTTTGCGGAGTACGGGCATTCCGTAGGCGTAAATGGGCAGTATCATGAAATTTTCTGTAGGTAGGTTTGGAGAATGATGGCGGCGCTCACTGCATCGATGAGTCCTTTGTTGGCGCGTTGGGATTTTTTTGCACCTGCGGCGATGATGCTCTGTTGTGCTTCATGGCTGGTGAGTCGCTCATCAATCGTATCGACAGGAATATGGGGGTAGGCGTTTTTGAGTGCTTCGATGAATTGCTTTACGGGCTGGGTAGCATCGGTATCGGTTCCATTGAGATTGGTGGGCATTCCAACCACAAAAGCTTCCACCTCTTCATCGTAAAGGTAGGAGTCGAGGTACATTTTCAGGTCCGCTGTGTAAACCATTTCCAGGGGCTGGGCGATCATTTTTAGGGGGTCTGTTACAGCGAGGCCAGTGCGCTTGCTGCCATAATCGATGCCCATGATTCTTCCCATAATGCAAAGATACGGAAATGAGAGAATTGGGTGTAGGGAGATGTTTAAAAAAACAAGGAGGGCGGCCTGCGGCCGCCCTCCTTGTTGATGTATTTCGTTTTTTTTAATCCCTGCAAAGAAGTAAATCCCTGCAGTGTATTGATTTCTTGTTAGAATTTGAAAGAATGAATTACATCATTCCGCCCATGCCGCCCATATCTGGACCGTGGCCATGGCCTTTTTCATCCTCTTTGATTTCGCTCAAAACACACTCGGTTGTCAAGATCATGCTGGCAATAGAAGCCGCATTTTCCAAAGCTACACGAGATACCTTCTTCGGATCAATTACACCCGCAGCAATTAAGTATTCGTATTTCTCAGTTCTCGCGTTGTAACCGAAATCGTCTTTGCCCTCCATCACCTTTTGAACGACAATGCTACCTTCGCCACCAGCGTTGGCAACAATCTGACGCAATGGCTCTTCCAAGGCTCTACGAACAATCTGAATACCTGTATTCTCGTCTTCGTTTTCACCTTTTAAGTTCGCCAAACCGGCAATCGCGCGGATCAAGCTTACGCCACCACCCGGTACAATTCCCTCTTCTATGGCAGCACGGGTTGCGTGCAATGCATCGTCTACGCGGTCTTTCTTTTCTTTCATTTCCACTTCAGTGGCAGCACCGATGTACAATACAGCAACGCCACCGCTCAATTTTGCCAAACGCTCTTGCAATTTTTCACGGTCGTAATCAGAAGTGGTATTTTCGATTTGTACCTTGATTTGAGAAACACGCGCAGCAATTGCCGCTGAATCCCCCGCACCATTCACAATTGTAGTGTTGTCTTTGTTAATGGTGATCTTTCCCACTCTTCCTAAGTCTTCGATGGTTGCATCGTCCAACTTACGGCCTTGCTCTTCACTGATCACAGATCCACCGGTTAAGATCGCCAAATCCTGCAACATTTCTTTTCTGCGATCGCCAAATCCTGGGGCTTTCACGGCCGCGATTTTGAGGGCACCACGAATGCGGTTTACCACCAATGTAGCCAAGGCCTCACCGTCTATGTCTTCCGCAATGATTACCAAAGGCTTGCCCGTTTGAACCACTTTTTCCAATACAGGAAGCAAGTCTTTCATGCTGCTAATTTTCTTATCGTAAATCAAAACGTAAGCGTTCTCAAGGTCGGCTTCCATTTTTTCGGTGTTGGTTACAAAATACGGACTCAAGTAACCGCGATCGAACTGCATGCCTTCCACTATATCCATTGTAGTCTCAGTGCCTTTCGCTTCTTCAACCGTAATGACACCGTCTTTGCCCACTTTCTTCATCGCTTCGGCAATCAATTTGCCAATGGTGCTGTCGTTGTTGGCTGAAATGGCGGCAATTTGCTCGATTTTGCTGTTATCATCGCCAACGGCTTGGGTCATTTCGTTCAATTTTCCCACCGCAGCGATAACCGCTTTGTCGATACCGCGTTTCAAATCCATTGGATTCGCACCCGCAGCAACGTTCTTTAAACCACCTGTTACGATGGCTTGTGCCAATACTGTTGCAGTTGTAGTACCATCACCCGCTACATCAGCGGTTTTGCTCGCTACCTCTTTCAACATTTGTGCACCCATATTTTCTACAGGGTCAACCAATTCAATTTCTTTGGCCACTGTAACACCATCTTTGGTGATGAGCGGAGCACCAAATTTTCTGTCGATTACAACATTGCGACCTTTGGGTCCCAAGGTTACTTTAACAGCATTTGCCAAGGCATCAACGCCTCTTTTCAGGCCATCGCGGGCCGACAGATTAAAATCTATTTTTTTTGCCATGATTCTTTTTTATCAATTAGATGATTGCCAAGATGTCGCTTTCGCGCATGATGAGATAGTCTTTGCCTTCCACGCTCAATTCCGTGCCTGCATATTTACCATACAAAACAGTGTCGCCCACTTTGACTGTAACGGGCTCATCGGTTTTACCTGGTCCAACAGCAACTACGGTGCCTTTTTGTGGTTTTTCTTTGGCAGTGTCTGGGATGATGATTCCTGAAGCAGTTTTCTGCTCGGCTTGTACAGGTTCTATCAGAACTCTGTCCGCCAATGGTTTTACGTTTATTGACATAGTATTATTTTTTTTGATTTTGCTTTGACTTGGCGAATTTTGTGCCAAGGGTAGAAGTGGTGTTTTTTGGGGCCGGAACGACGAAAATTTGTCAGTTAAAGCGCTTTGTTGTATGTCATTATGACAACCTTTCGCAAAATGCACTGATATCCGCTTGTTGATTTTGGGCTACGGATTTGGCTATGATACCCAAGGGATGGAGTTGATTTTGGGTATGGGATTGAAACAGATGAAGTAAGGTGCGATCAAATTCGGTTTGATTGTTTACGGAGAAACCGCAACCGGCTTGAATAAATTGTGCTGCTTCTGGAAATTTTTGGTGGTTGGGTCCAAAGATGAGCGGCAGGCCAAAGGCGGCGGCTTCGATGGTATTATGGAGTCCTTTTCCGAAGGCTCCGCCGATGAATGCAATGCTACCGTATCGATAGGATTCGGCGAGGTGGCCGATGGTGTCGAGGATAATAATTTGTGTATTTGATGGAATGTTGTTGGGGTATTCACTAAATCTAATGGCCTTTGTTTTGATCTTGCTAAGGCATTGATTTTGAATAGATTCGCAGAGTTCGGTATTAATATTATGGGTAGCGATAAGGATTTGGCCGTGGGGAAGAATTTCGGGGTTGTTTTGGAAAAATTGCAGCACCAAATCGATTTCGGTTTGCCAGGCACTCCCGAGGATTAGGGTGGGTTTTTGGATCAGCCAATTTTGCAGTTGGGTTGGCAGGGATGAGGGTTGTTTGGTTCGTTCTATGGAACGATTGAATTTGGTATCACCAAAAACGAAGGCGTTATGGAGTCCATTTTGGATGGCAATTTGATGCATCTGGTGGTTGATGACACCGATGCCTTGCATTTTTTGGAGCAGTTTAAGCCAGGGTTTGCCTATTGTTTTGAACAGCCAATGTTGGGGTGTGAGTGAAACGCCAAGGGCGTAGCATGGGATTTTGTGCTGTAGGGTTTGATGAATGAAGTGGTACCAAAAATCGTATCGAATGAAGATGGCTGCTGAGGGGTTCCATTGGGCCAGGCAGCGCTTCGCGCTGCCTGGCCTATCCAACGGCAAATAAGCCTTGGACTGATTGAATCCCATGGTGGAATTTTCATACCCGGAAGGAGAAAAAAACGTGAACAAAATATGCCGTTGGCTAGAGGCCGCCTGCAAGGCGGCCGCAATGGGCTTCGCCATTTCAAATTCCCCCAACGATGCACAATGAATCCAAATCAACTCCAACGGAGCCTCTCCGGTCAACCACCAACCCGTTTTTAATCGAATAGTGCTTTCCCTCTGGCCAAAATGCAACCGCTGGACCTTCGGGTCCCATAGCGCTAGCAATCCTATGCCCATCGCATAACATCGCATCGCTAAATTGTAGAGCATCATGGATTAAAAATATTCGGCATCCTTTATCACCCCAGATTTTCTTATGATGATTGGTATAATTAATCCGCCTGTAATACTGAAGCCTATGTCTAGTTGCTTGGCTATCGGCGCTCTGAATGTGCCAAAATCCCAATCCCGTGTCGCTTTTGTAATCCCTTGATTGCTTCCCACTCCCACGTAAAAACTCAGTACTTCTGGATTGATATATTGCAAACGAAACTGTTCCGAAAAACACATTCCCTTCCGGTAGCCATCGTACCCTTGCGTGAAATCGTTCTCTAACTGGGGTAAATTACCCTTGTCAAATTGAAACTTCGTGTAATGCTCATTATACCCCATACCACCAACAATACTCATTGTCCAAGTTCTAGGATCGCTGAGACTACTCTCTCTGAGCGCCCACATTCTACCTACCACCAAACAAGCATTGTAACCGCGCAAATAGGTTCTGATCACCGCCGGGTTCCCGTTGATGTCGAATAGATTTTGAGAAGGGCCCACAATGCCACCATATAAACTGTCCGTGTTGATGGTCCGCCCCGTGTAAGGAACATAATTGAATCCGATTAACCATTTTTCCTTGTGCTGATATTCTGCGCCCAAATCAAAAATGGCTGTGCTAGCATAACGCTTGGCCCAACTACCCGCATGGCTTTGATAGCCTGACCCCAAATGTATACTGACCCAATTGGGTCTGATCAAAGGCTTTTTGATATTCGTTGGCGCAGGGAGCAATGTGTCTTTGAATGTTGATTGGGCATGGACACACAACATACTGCTGAGTAGCATCGTAAATAGTAATCCATGGATGTTTAGAATTCGCCTTGACACATAGCGAAGGTACAAAAGCCACCGTAAAATCCCAATGTGCAGCAAAAAAATGGAAAGCCCTAGGCGCTGGGCAAAATTTGCATCAAACAGCTGAGAAAGCCAGATAGGTTTTCGGCATGCACCCAATGACCCGCATTGTCTACCACATGGAAATTGGCAGTAGGGAAATGTTGCAAAATTCCGTCTTTGTCCGATTCCTTAATATACCCACTTTTGCTACCACCGATAAAGTCCACTTGTTTCAAAAAAACATGCTGAAACACCAGTTCGCCAATGATTTCATCATAGTGATTTTCGATGGCTTCCAAATTGCTCTTGGTTGCATATCCGCCGCCCGGCAAGGGCTCTATATTTTTTAATAAGAACTGCCTCACACCCATTTCAGGGGCATAAGGTAGGAAAGCATCTTCCGCTTCTTTTCTCGAATTGAGCGTGCGCAATGGCACTTCTTTAAAGGCTTTGAAATATCCCAAATGACCTGGAATGTAGCGTTTGGGCGCGATATCAACCACGATGAGTTGGTCCACCATTTCAGGAAATTGGTCTGCAAAAGCCATCGCTGTTTTCCCGCCCATGGAATGACCCATGATGATTCCAGATTTATCATCCAAATGAATCATCAAATCCCGCAGATCCTGAACCATGGCGGAGTAACCTGCATCGGCATCGTGGAAACTCTTACCATGATTTCGCGCATCAAAAGTAACAACCCGATAATTTTCGGACAGTTTCTGTGCGGCCAAATGCCAATTGTCGAGCATGCCAAAAATGCCATGCAAAATGTAAATGGGATGGGAGTGATTTTCCCCGTAAACGCGATAATTGACCAAGTTGGTCATGGCAGAATTAGTTCAAGAAAGTATCAACTTCAGTGTATTCCAAATTGAAGGCCTCAGCCACTCCTTTATAAACCACTTTTCCATTGATTACGTTCAATCCCAATTTCAACTCGTTGCTATCTGCACAAGCCTTTTTCCAGCCTTTGTTTGCCAATTGAACGGCGTAAGGCAAGGTGGCGTTGGTTAAAGCAAGGGTTGAAGTATAAGGAACAGCACCAGGCATGTTGGCAACGCAATAGTGAACAACACCGTCAACCTCATAACAAGGTTCGGCGTGCGTTGTCGGTTTTGACGTTTCGAAGCAACCCCCTTGGTCGATGGCTACATCCACAATCACAGCTCCTTTTTTCATCGATGGCAACATGTCGCGTGTGATCAATTTTGGCGCTTTTGCACCAGGGATCAGTACACCACCAATCACCAAATCAGCGGTTTTAATGGCGTTGCGAACGTTGTATTCGTTAGAAATCATGGTTTCTACGTTGGCAGGCATGATATCGTCGAGCTGACGTAAACGAGGCAAGCTAATGTCCATCATTGTAACACGAGCGCCCAATCCAGCGGCCATTTTTGCAGCTTGAGTACCTACGATACCACCGCCCAAAACTAGCACTTCTGCAGGCTTAACACCCGGTACGCCGCCTAATAAAACACCTCTTCCGCCCATAGGCTTCTCAAGATATTTGGCACCTTCTTGAATACTCATTCTGCCGGCAACTTCGCTCATTGGAATCAACAATGGCAAACTGCGATCGGCTTTTTCTACAGTTTCGTAGGCCAAACAAACAGCGCCGCGCTCAATCATAGCATGGGTTAAAGGTTCGTATGAAGCAAAGTGGAAATAGGTAAACAACAACTGATCTTTTTTGATCAAGCTGTATTCGCTTTCGATGGGTTCTTTTACTTTGATTATCATCTCGGCGATGGCATACACTTCCTCGATGGTGTTGAGGATGTTAGCGCCAGCGGCTTGATATTCAGAGTCTGAAAAACCACTGCCTTCACCGGCTATTTTTTGTACATACAGTGTGTGACCGTGTTTGATCAATTCACTCGCACCTGCGGGCGTCAATGCCACGCGGTTTTCGTTGTTTTTGATTTCTTTTGGAACGCCTATGATCATGATTTTAAAGTGGCGCAAAGATAAGCGATAAGTTTAATATTCCTTAAAGTCCAAGCTTCTTGCTTGTTCCCTTGTCGATGGCGTCTTTGTGCAACATCACCGAGATGGTTTTGAATTTGAAATACGATTCGCTCACATAGAAGTATCCGCCGAGTTCATTCCCTGTGCCCCAAGAGTTTTTTACCAAGAAATAGGTGCCTCCGTTTTTCTCTGTCGACATGCCCACGATGTGCATGCCGTGATCGTCCGTGGTGGTTTGTTTGTCAAACGCGGCCTGACGTAATTCTGGGGTTATAGTGAGTTCCGCCACAGGCTGAGAAAACGCATTTCCTTCTTTTTTGGCACCCGCATCATTAAAACCTACATTGTCGGTTCCGATTTTTTTGATCGTTGATTCATCCGCTGGAACAATTGCCAAACCATCGCGGAAAGAGAAGCCTTTTTCGCTCACATCCGCTGCCCAAGCCACGGTGTATCCTTTGCCCAGAGCAGATTTAACGGTATTTGTGAATTCATCCAATGGCAAATTGTATACCCGGTCCATGGACCAGTTGTCGGGGATTTCAATCACAAAATTGCTATACAAGGGATGATGCGAAAAGCTTGTTAGGGCCACATAATCATTCATGTTTAAACCGATCGCAGCGGAAAAAGATTGAGGGGTATATGTCTTGCCCTCGTAAGTGAATTCTTTGGGGATGGGGCCGAGGTATGCGTCCAAAATACCTTCAAATGCTGGCAGCCAATTTTCGGTATAGGAACCGGGTTCTCTTTTTACCAGGGCGGACATATATCCTTTTAACACTGCGATCATTTCGCTATGGTCATGTTTTATGGCGCCATTTTTAAGGCCGGTGTAAACGGATTCTGGTACGATGCCATATTTGGATACGATGTTAGGGATGTCCCAACCTTCACCGCCTTGTTCAAAGCTGTGGTTGCCGTTCATGCGCAAATAGGTTTTGGCTTTTTCGGTGTAGGCGCAGCGGGCAACATACATCTGACTTAGATTGTATTCTCCTTTTCCCATTCGGATCAATTCGCTTTCTAGCAAAGAGAGTGTGCTATAACTCCAGCAGGTTAAGGTTTTACATTGATCTTCTACAGGTGCAGCTTGTAAGATTTTACTTGGAGTAAAGAAATAACTACTGCCGGTTTTATTGATAGAGTAGTCGATGGTTTTGGTTTCGATCTTTGCGGCATCTTGCGCCCACAAAGGGGTTGTGCCTAAAGCAATTACAACTGCAAGAAGATTTGATTTCATAGCGCTGCGAAAATACAGATTTTAGGCAAGGCTTTTATCTGTGGCTCAAATCGAGAAAGAAATTAGTCTTTGAAGGGATTTCTGATTTGATAACTTTTGGTCCGGTGGAAGAATTTCTTGTACCCTTTTATGACCGCCATAAGTACTTTGCCTTTGGTAAAAAACAGGTAGCTATTTTCCACAGGGATGGCGCCCATCGTGCTTTTTATTTCTGTTGCTGTTCTTCCCAAACAAACAAATTGGGATTGGTTTTCGATGCCATGGCGAATCACATCGTACATCATCCGTTGGTAAAGGGAATCTTCTGCCGCTTCATCGGTGAGTCCCAAATGCATCGCATAGGTCCCATGATTACTGTCAATTGCCGTAATGAAACCACAAAGCATCGCGTTTTTGTAATAACCCCAAATTTTAAAATCGTCCTTTAACGTCCTAACGAACGTGTGTAACATGGCCGAAATGTTGGGGGAAATGGCCAAAGTTTTGTCTTTCAGGGTATGTCCGAGCATTTGAGCGCACTGCGGGATCCATTCGTTGGCTTGTTGAATGGATAAGGCCTGGACGGAATATTTTTCGGTGGTTGTGAGTACTTTATTGGTTCGAACACGGTATTTTGAACTCATGTTTGAAATGTAATCTTCAAAGGATTTCCATGTTTCCCGTATTTCTAAATTCATAAAGGGTTCAGCAGAAATGGTTACCGCATTGGAAAGCAACGGCGAGCCGAGGACATTTATTATTTGAACGCCGCAGTTATTGGCATCCTCGATAACGGCATGGCCTGAATTGGAGATTTCTGGAAATTGTAATCCGGGGCTACAGGCATTTCCTGCATAATGAATAAAACCCTTTGTACTTAAAAGGTTTATGGCTTTTAAGATGGTACGGTCTACGTATTTTCCTGTGGGTTTAGACAATTCTAAATAACTGTATGGAAACGGTTTCCCATCCAAATACATGCTGCCGCCAAAATTGCTAAAAGCCGATTGTAATTGACAGAATTTGGGAAAATCTATGGGTTTCAAAGGGAGATTATCTAAGGGTTTAACAAAGCCCAAGGGGTGATTGTTTTTGGGTAGGCAAAATTGGTGTAAAAGAGCCCTGAAATCAAGTGATTGGTGATAATGAATCAAAAATTGCCGACGAAAGATGGTTCTAAATCGTTGATTGGAACATTTGGGTATTTCGCTTGTGGCAAAATTCTTGTAGGTTTGTAATCCTAGCATAAAATTTCAATTGAAGTATTCTACGATGAAACAAACATTCACAATTTTACTATCCGTGGCCATGGCCGCTGTCGTTGTCCCAGTTTCGGCTCAATCGTCGGACATAGGCAAAAAGAAAACTCCAACGCCCACACAAGTTGCGCCTACCAAGAATATCGCAGCTCAACGATTGGGGATGTATAAAAAATTCGCGCTAAAAACGGATACTGCATTGCTGTCGGTTGCAGAACGCGAATGTATTACGCATTTAATCAAGGCGGCCCAAATTGCCGATCGTATTTTTTGGAAACAAACCTACGGCGATAAGGATCAATTTTTGAAAGGAATCAAAGATTCTTCTGAGCGGAAATTTGCAGAAATCAATTATGGTCCATGGGATCGCCTGAACAACAATGAACCATTTATGAAGGGATACGGTCCAAAGCCAGACGGCGTGAATTTTTACCCCCGCGATTTTTCTCTGCAAGGGATAGATGCCGATATGTTGGCGTTTGTTAAAAGTCCGTACGCCATTGTAAGAGATTTTAAACCGCCAGGGCCAATTGATCCAAGCAAGCATAAAGATGGGCCAATTTTTCCAGAGCCGGCGGGAATGCCAATTGCGTCTACTTCTGGTAACAAATATGAAATATTGAAGTATGGTGATTTTTATCGTGAGGATGTGATGAAATTGGGTGATGAAATGCATGCGGCCTCAGAAGCCATAATGAAAGAAGACAATGAATTTGCGATGTATTTGAGGGAGAGAATGGGTGCGTTAATGATTGATGACTACGTTGGAAGTGACATCAAATGGTTAGGGCTCAAAGGCCATTTGGATTTTGTAATTGGTCCGATTGAGAATTATGAAGACAAATTATTGGGTCAAAAAACTTCATACGAAGCCTATGTTTTGGTGAGAGATAAGGAATGGGGTGCCAAATTGGATAAGTTTATCGCCTACTTGCCCAGTTTGCAAGCGGGTTTACCTGTCTCTGCTGAATATAAGCCAGATTTGAACGCGGTAGTTGAAAGCACAGGAAACGGTGCTGTAGAAGCGCAGATGAATGAGCCAGGATTTCCGCCAATGGATGGTACACAAAAACCCTTGAGTCAGTTGGCCGTGTTTGATGTGGTATACTATGGTGGTGATTGCAATGCGGGTAGCAAAACGATCGCAGTGAACTTGCCAAACGACGAACGCATTCAGAAGAATTTTGGAACGCGACGTTCACAGTTAAAAAATACCATGCAAGCGAAATTTGAGAATATGGTTGTACCAATTTCTCAACGAGTTATATTGCCATCGCAGCAAAAAAACATCACTTTTAATGCGTTTTTCTCGAATGTGATGTTTCATGAAGTAGCGCACGGTTTGGGAATCAAAAACGTGGTGAATAATTCTAAACTCACTGTAAGAGAAGCTTTGGGTGCGGATTATTCTGCCATCGAAGAATGCAAAGCCGATGTATTGGGTTTGTATATGGTGACTCAATTGTTCGATAAGAATGAGCTGGAAGGCACTTTGGATGATTACTATGTTACTTTTGTTGCGAGCGTGTTCCGCTCCGTGAGATTTGGTGCGGCATCAGCCCACGGAAAAGCCAATATGATAACATTTAATACCTTGTTACAACGCGGCGCGATCGTAGTTGAAGAAAAGGGCAAAATCCAAGAAGATGGTGGCGCAGAGAAAAGAGGGTATAAAGTGGATGTTGAGAAAATGCGTCAGGTGATTTCAGATTTGTCTGCCGAACTTTTGATTTTACAAGGCAATGGCGATGTATCAGCTGTGAAAGCCATGTTAGACGGTAGAGGGGTGATTGGTGCGCCTTTGCAAATGGACATCAAACGCATTGAAACCGCAGGTATTCCAGTTGATTTGATTTTTGACCAAGGGATTGAGACTTTGGGACTCACCAAGTTTTACAAGCCTTTGCCTGAAATGAAAATGCAAAATATGGGCGGAAAAGGCAAGCCCGGAATGGGCGGTCCAGGTCAAGGCGGTCAAGGTGGAATGGGTGGTCCCGGCGGAATGGGTGGTCCTGGTGGTGCTGGTCCTGGAATGGGCGCTCCAGGTCAGCCAAATATCCCCGGCCAAGGCGGTCCTGGTGGTCCTGGTGGACAAATGCCTCCCCCTCCTCCATTGCCAAAAAAATAAGCGTAGCAATTTTTGCTTGGTTTAATAAGGATTTGAAGAGTGATTGTAATCGAAATTTGAAGAGAAATAACGTATGAGATTTAATAAATGGGTGGTACTAACCTCCACGTCGATGATGTTGGCCTTGTTTGTTTTTTGTAGCAACAAGAAATTTGGTGATAATGATGGTTTCTTAGGTTCCCTGATGCGCATGCTTTCCGAAGCACATTATCAGCCCAAGGCCATTGACGATCAGTTGTCTGGTGAGATCTTCACCAACGTGATTAATAACTTGGATCGCGACAAGCACTTTTTTACCCAAGGGGATATCGATAAATTGTCGGTCTATAAAACATCCATCGACGATCAGATTCAGGCGGGAAAATTTGATTTTTTTGATTCTACTTGGACTGTATTGATGAAGCGATTGGACCAACTTGATCCGATGATTCAGTCATCCCTTGCTCAACCATTTAATTATCAAACAGACGATTCCTATACGGTTTATGACGATGTTGTTGCCTTTCAACCCGATTGGAAAACGCTTGAGGCTGATTGGCAGAAATGGTTGCAGTTTCAATCCATGGAAAGACTGTCGCGCAAAGTAGAGGCCCAGAAAAAAATGAAAGACTCTGCTGGTATCGCGAAGCAAAAACCCTACGATACTTTGGAATTGCAAGCGCGTAACGAAACCAAAAAGTTTTATATCGACTGGTTCAAACGGTTAAGAAAAATGGATCGCAGAGATCAACTTTCGATGTACGCGAACGCGATCGCCGAAATTTATGATCCCCATACCAACTATTTTCCACCAGAAGACAAGGAGAATTTTGATATCAGTATGACGGGTAAATTGGAGGGGATTGGTGCCACTCTTACCGAGCGCGATGGCTATGTGAAAGTAGAAAGGATTGTGCCGGGTAGCGCCAGTTCCCGCCAGGGAGAATTGAAAGCCGGTGATTTGATTTTAAAAGTGGCTCAAGGATCGGCGGAACCTGTTGATATCGTGGATATGAAATTGGATGATGCCATTCAGTTGATTCGCGGTAAAAAGGGTACTGAGGTTCGGTTAACAGTGAAAAAACCCGATGGGAGTATTGTGGTAATTCCAATCGTTAGAGAGGTGGTTGTGATTGAAGAGAGTTTCGCGCGCAGTGCTTTGTTGAAATATTCTGGAAAGACTTTTGGGTTGATTCATTTGCCGAGTTTTTATGCCGATTTTTCTCAGCGTGGCAGGGGCAGAAATTGCACGGGCGACATGAAGATTGAGATGGATAAATTGGTGAAGGCGGGTGCCAACGGAATCATTATCGACCTAAGAAATAACGGGGGTGGAAGTTTGGC
>NSIB01000053.1 GCA_002737625.1 Flavobacteriales bacterium
AAAATCGAGTCCAAATTTCCCAGAAAATATCCTTTTTGATGCGGATTCTCTCCATATCTAAGTGTGTAGGTTTTATTGCCTGCAAACCAATCTGCGATCATGCCATCGTATTCGGCGGTAACGGCAAAGGCACGACCTGCAAACGATTTTCTTTGTACCAATGAAAGTGAGCCATCGCCGGCTTGAAAGGCCTTTAAGAAAGATGAATATTCGTTTTTGTGGGCGATGATTGTAGTATGAGCATGGTTTTTTGCGCCCGCACGAATCAGAGATACCCCGCCAATGTCGATTTTTTCAATGATGTCTTCCTCTGTTCCACCTGCTGCTACCGTTTCGGCAAAAGGGTAGAGGTCAACCATGACTAAATCATACAAAGGGATTTCATACTGAGCGATTTCCTCCATGTCTTGCGCCAATTCTCTGCGAGCCAAAATGCCTCCAAATACCTTCGGATGTAAGGTTTTTACTCGTCCGCCCAAAATGCTTGGGTATCCAGTGATGTCTTCAACGGCAACGCAAGGGATGCCAAGATCTTCGATGAACTTCCTAGTCCCGCCGGTAGAATACAGGGTAACATTTTTTTGGTGTAACGCCTTAACGATTTCGTCGAGGCCGTCTTTGTAAAATACAGAAATTAGAGCAGATTGGATGGGTGAGTTCACGTCGTAAAATTAGCCTTGAAACCACGCGGATGTTTCATTTTAATTGGGAAGTTTAACCCAAGTTTTTCACAAATCAGACAGTGTTTTTCCGCCTTTGAGATGTTTTGGTGCAAAAGGACAATGTCTGCACTCATTGCCGCAGCAAAACCCTCTTTTTTTATGGTAATCGGCTGTGAAAACACAAAATCCATTTTCCATATAATAATCTCCTTGGGCGGAGAGTTGAGAATCTCCTGGTTGGGATTTGGGTTTTTGATTTAATCCTTCCCGTGACATGCTTTAAACTTCTTTCCGCTGCCACAAGGACAAGGGTCGTTTCTGCCAATTTTCAAATCCTTGATGATGGGGCTTTGGATGGGTTTTGGTGCTTGCATTTCAGCCGGTGGCAATTCCATATTTTCTCCACTACCCCTAGCCAAGTCCATCTCCGGTCTTGAGGTTTGTATTTTTGGTTCATTTCTTTTCAAGGCCGGTCGGGCTTCGGCCACTTCGTTTTCGGCGTGAATACGTGCCCTGAACAACATACCCAAAACGTGTGTGTTAATGCGTTGCAACATTTTGCCGAACAGTTCAAAACTCTCGATTTTATAAATCAACAAAGGATCTTTTTGCTCGTACTGGGCATTATGAGAACTTTGTTTCAATTCATCCAATTCACGCAAATGCTCTTTCCATTCGTCGTCCAGAATTTCCAATGTTGTACTTTTCTCCAACTCATGAATCATGGCTCTACAATCCGTGTCTAGCGCCTTTTGCATATTGACCGTAAGTTGATAATTGTTTACCCCATCGGTCATAGGAACTACGATATTCTCTATGCGTTCCCCTTGCTCAGCCCTGATATTTTTAAATACCGGTAAAGCTTGGGTACGCATGGTCTCTGTTTTGTCCTGGTATCTCTGTGTGAGATTGTCGAATAATATTTCTGCCAATACTTCAGGATCTCTTGTTCCTTGGAAAGTGTCCTCATCAAACGGTAGGTCCATGGCCAATGTGCGAATCACCTCCATTTCCAATTCTTGATAATCACCGGCCTCCTTAAATTGAGTGACGGTTTCATTACACCAGTTGTAAAGCATGTTTCTCAAATCGATGCTCAAACGCTCTCCAAACAATGCACTACTACGCATTCTATAGATGTTGGTTCGCTGTTTGTTCATCACATCGTCGTACTCAAGCAAACGCTTACGGACGCCGAAGTTGTTCTGCTCCATGCGTTTTTGGTTTCGTTCGATGGTCTGCGTCATCAACTTGTTTTCGATCACATCGTCTTCGCCATAACCAAATCGATCCATCAATTTGCTTACACGCTCAGAGCCAAAAATGCGCATCAAATCGTCTTCTAGACTCACGTAAAAACGAGAAGTTCCTGGATCACCCTGACGTCCTGCACGGCCCCTTAATTGCCTATCAACGCGACGACTATCGTGGCGTTCAGTACCTATGATGGCCAATCCGCCCAATGATTTTACTTCATCGTCAATTTTGATATCTGTTCCACGACCTGCCATGTTAGTAGCAATGGTAACAGCCCCCTTGAGTCCAGCTTCTGCAACGATACCCGCTTCATTTTGGTGCTGCTTTGCGTTCAATACATTGTGTTTGAATCCGCGCAATCGAAGCATTCGGCTTAATAACTCACTGACTTCTACCGACGTAGTTCCGACCAGCACAGGTCTGCCGGCACTGCTCAAGGCAACAACCTCATCAATGACCGCATTGTATTTGGCACGTTTGGATTTATATACCAAATCTTCTTGGTCTATGCGTGAAATGTTTCGATTGGTAGGGATTACCATTACCCCCAATTTGTAGATGTCCCACAATTCTTGGGATTCCGTTTCCGCAGTGCCTGTCATACCCGCCAACTTATGATACATCCTAAAATAGTTTTGAAGGGTGACGGTAGCGTAGGTTTGAGTAGCGGCTTCCACACGAACATTCTCTTTGGCCTCGATGGCTTGGTGTAGTCCGTCAGAATATCGGCGACCTTCCATTACACGGCCGGTTTGCTCATCAACAATTTTTACTTTGCTATCTGCCAAGATGTATTCTACATCACGCTCAAACAAAGTATATGCCTTTAGTAATTGCTGAACCGAGTGAATGCGCTCGCTCTTTTCCGCAAACTCTTGCATCAAAGTATCTTTTAATGTTAGTTTTTCTTTGTCAGAAACAGCACTTTTTTCAATGTCAGCCATCGCCGAGCCCACATCGGGCAAAACGAAGAAATTCGCATCTTCCTCGCCTTGGGTAATCAATTCAAGCCCTCTTTCTGTAAGGTCAACGCTATTGGATTTCTCATCAATCGTAAAATATAGCGGTAAATCAGCCAAGGGCATTTCCTTCTGCTGATCCTGCATGTAATAGTTTTCTGTTTTTGTTAGGGTTCCTCGTACACCGCTTTCTCCGAGTAATTTGATGATGGCTTTGTTTTTTGGTAAACCTCTGGCCGCACGCAACAAGGCAAGTCCACCTTCCCCTTCTTTGTGCCCGTTGTTTCCCGCCGCGATCAATTTTTTGGCATCAATCAAGGCAGAATTTACAAATCTCTTTTGGGCTTCAACCAGTTTTTCGATGCGCGGTTTGAGGGCTTCAAACTGTTGAATATCGCCTTTAGGGGTAGGCCCACTAATAATCAAAGGAGTTCTCGCATCGTCAATCAAAACACTATCTGCTTCGTCGATCATCGCATAATGATGTTTTCGTTGCACTTGCTCCTCTGGCGTATGTGCCATATTGTCCCGCAGATAGTCAAAGCCAAATTCGTTGTTTGTTCCGTAGGTGATATCAGCTAAATAGGCAAGTCTACGCTCATTGCTGTTGGGTCTGTGATACTCAAGGCAATCCACGGAAAGTCCAAGGAAATTAAACAATGGCGCGTTCCATTCGCTGTCACGACGTGCCAAATATTCATTCACGGTAACCATGTGAACACCACGTTTCCCTAGGGCGTTGAGGTAGGCGGGGAGGGTACTCACCAATGTTTTTCCTTCACCTGTTGCCATTTCGGAAATTTTTCCGCGATGCAATGCGATACCACCAATCAACTGAACGTCGTAGTGTATCATATTCCAACGGATTTTCCCTCCAGCGGCAGTCCATTCGTTTTTATAAATTACGTGATCGTTTTCAATGATGATGTGAGCGTGTTTTAGAGCCAATTCTCTGTCTAAGGCATTTGCTGATGCAGTTACTTCATCGTTTTCAGTAAATCGACGTGCAGTTTCTTTTACGGTGGCGAAGGCTTCTGGTAGGATATCTACCAAAATCTCTTCCAATGCGGTGTCTCTGCGTTTTTCAATGGCGTCTAGGTTGCCAAAAATTTCGTCGCGCAGCTCCACATCCGATTCTTCCGCCGTAGAAAGTTGCGTTCTTAAATCATTGATCTCTGTGTCGATCTCCAACAAGTGCTCATTGATCCTTCCAACGAATTCATCCGTTTTGGCCCGCAATTGGTCGTTGCTCAACGATTTGTATCCGGCAACGAATTCATTGATTTGATCCACAATTGGATCTATTTCTTTTAATGCTTTTTCGGCAGAAGTTCCACCAAGCATTTTTGAGAATGATTTTAAGATATTTCCAAACATTACAAGTGTGCGAATTTAGGGTTTATTTGGGTTATCGAAAATCTTGCCAAGCAGGATTTATGACGAAATGGCCGATATTTCATGCACATTTTATAAAGAGCCACTTTGGATGGGGAGATTTTTTGGATTTGTAAGTACATATTTTCAGTTTTTTCGTCGTTCCACAAACCCTTTTCTTGTTATTTTGTTTCATTTTTTTATGAGAGGGTTGTTTATCTTTTTGAGTTTAGTGGCAGGTGATGTGTTGCATGCCCAAGTTGTAATTCGAGGCCGTGTCTTGGATTTGTCGAGTCGTAAGCCCTTGTCCAACGTTGGCGTGGGTTTAGATAAATCTACCGATAAAGTCCTAACAGCCGCCGATGGTAGTTTTGTGATTCAAGGATTGGAGCCAGGATTTCACACGGTTACGGCCCAGTTGGATGGGTATGACAATGAAACTTCTTCGGAGATGTTGTTCACGTACGACAAATCACCGGAGGTTGTAATAGAGATGCAGTCGTTGTCGCAAGGTATCGGCGAGGTGAATATTCGCAAAACCAATTTGCAGCGCAGAGAGGCAGAAAGCCCAGTGTCGTCGCAGAAATTGAGTATTCGTGAAATTGAGAGAAACCCCGGAGGAAACAGGGATATTAGTAAAATTATTCAGAGTTTGCCCGGTGTAATCAGTATCCCAGGTTTCAGAAATGATGTGGTGATTCGCGGCGGATCTCCATCAGAAAACAAGTTTTATTTGGACGGCGTAGAAATTCCCATCATCAATCACTTTCAAACGCAAGGAAGTACAGGTGGGCCGGTGGGGATGCTGAATGTGAATTTTATCAAAGAGGTGAATTTTTACACGGGTGCTTTTCCGGTGAATTATGCCAATGGATTGAGCAGCGTTTTGGATTTTCGCCAGATGGATGGCAACGCAAACAAGGCCAAGTATCGTTTTACGTTGGGCAGTAGCGATGTGGGTTTCACCGCAGATGGACCGTTAAGTAAAAAGACGACCTATATCTTTTCTGCCCGTCAGAGTTATTTGCAAGGGTTGTTTTCGGTTTTGGGACTGCCATTTTTGCCGAACTTTATTGATTATCAAGCGAAAGTGAAAGTGAAGCTAAACGACAAAGATGATATTACGTTTTTGATGGTGGGCGCGGTGGATTTCTTTAAATTGAATTTAAATGCAAACGACAATGTTACAGACAGTGCTACTTTAAAGACCAATAAATTCATTTTGAATTATTTGCCGGTTTACAAGCAGTGGAACTACACGTTTGGAACTGTTTATACTCACTTTGGAGCCAAAAGCAAGACGCAGACGTTTTTGAGTCGGAATATGCTGAGCAACACATCGTTCAAATACAAGAATAACGATGAAAGTTCTGAGGCGAATCGGATTTTTACCTACGCGAGTACTGAGGAAGAAAATAAATTACGCATCGAAAATTCTCGCAATTTGGGTCGTTGGAAATTACTTGTCGGTGGCGGTACTGAGTTTGTCCAATACGGTGTCGATAATAAAGCAAAGGTATTGATACCAGGCGCTCCAGGTACTGCAGGTACGGTGAAAGATATTCAGTTTCGTAGTATGTTGGAGTTGTTTAAATACAGTGGATTTGTTCGGGGCTACCGCAATGTGATGGGAACAGGGACTTTGAGTTTTGCCGGCAGATTGGATGGGAATGGCTTTAATAAATCGATGGGAAATCCGCTAAATCAGCCTACCGTGAGCGTGAGCGCGAGTTTGCCAACTGCGATTTCGGGTTTGTTCTTTAATGCCAATATGGGTCAGTTTACCCAGTTGCCGAGCTACACGATGTTGGGTTACAGAAATTCTTATGGCAGTTTCGATAACTTAAATCGAATAAAATATATGCGGAATCGGATGGTTGCGGCGGGTTTGCAATATAATAAGGTGAAAGATACCAAAATTACTTGGGAAGGCTTTTATAAAAATTATTCAAATTATCCTTTTGCTTTGAACGATAGCATTTGTTTGGGGAATTTGGGGACAGATTTTGCAGTTTTGGGCAATGAGCCGGTAAGTTCAGTGAGTAAAGGAAAGGCATACGGTATGGAGTTTTTGGTTCAGCGCAGAAGTCGTTCCGGGTTATATGGCATCCTATCGTACACACTCAGTTGGAGTCAGTTCAATGATAAGAATGGCAAGTCGGTTCGCAGCGCTTGGGACAGTCGACATACATTGAGTATGGTGGGCGGTGTAAAGTTGAAGCGCAATTGGGAACTTGGTGCGAAGTTGCGTTTTGCCACGGGTCGTCCTTACACGCCGGACGATATTTCTCGTAGTTTGGTGAAGGCGAATTGGGATGTCAGGGGCACCGCTTTGCCCAATTATAATTTACTCAATGCAGGTAGATTGGGTAATTTTTCTCAGTTGGATATTCGCGTTGATAAGGTTTGGTATTTTAAGAAGGCGTCGTTGAATTTGTACATGGACATTCAAAATGCATTGAATAATGCCTATTTGGGTCCCCAAACGTTGATTGCTGCGCAGGATGCAGCGGGCAATTTGATTTCTGATCCATCGGCCCCGTTGCCATCTTACAAAGGAGAGTATTTATTGAATTCAAGCGGATTCTTACAGCCTTCGATTGGTGTGATTTGGGATTTTTAATAGTTGTAATTGAATCCAGTCTCGTGCGGGTGGATACACATCACAGGAATGCTCTGGCTGCGATTCACCAACTGCTGGGTCAAAGTTCCGATGATTAACTCAGAAATGCCCTTTTCGGTGTGTGTCATGACTAAAATCAAATTGGCTTTTACTGTGTTGCTGTAGTTCATGATTTCATTGGCGAAGTTGTCTAACATCCCGTCTTCCATCGCAAATACTTCGTACGTTAAACCACTATCCTTCAAATGATGGTTTACCAGGTTGATGTTCGCTGCGATTTTTCTCTGTAAATATTCGTCCGAAGATTTGGTATAAACTACGTGCACTTCAGAACTGAATTTTTTACCCAAGTGAATCGCCCATTCCACTTTTTGGCGACTTTCGATGGATAAATCGATAGGCATAACGATTTTTTTATAACCACTGTCTTTGGCGGAGTTCTGCTTTACCACTACAACAGGAACTTCTGCGTATTGTATGGTTCTTGAAGCATTGGATCCCACAATTTGGTCAAAACCACTTGCGCCATTGCTTCCCATGATAATAGAATCATAGTTGGCACTGTTAGCAATTCCAGCAATGGCTTTATACACCTTACCCTTATCAACCAGTGCATGCACTTTTAGGTTGTTTTTCTCGGCGATATCTTTGGCTTTTGTCTCTAGTTTGGCTTGAATAGCATCGCGCATCACATCAGATTGACTGCCTGAAAAAAGTCCGCCCAAAATGCCTTCTTCCAAAATGTAAAGGAGGGTAATTTCATTGCCGTAGGCTTTGGCAACGGTCACAGCATGTCTTAATGCGTTTTCTGCCACGTCCGAGAAATCGGTTGGCACCAGAATTTTGTTGTTTGTTTTGCGATTCATACCCTAAATATTGAATGCAAAATTACAATATAAAGGAGGGGAAAGTATGATTTTAATGAGGAATGAAAATTTAGCTCCAAAGTTAGATTTCGTCTACCATCAATTCTACGGTGATCGTATCGGTTAGAAATCTTACAGCGCTTGGGATTGACCAATGTCCGTTGTGATCCACGATTTGAAAATTCCGAATTAATTTTTCGATAACAGGTCGTTTTAATTCTTCGAAACCTGGATATAAAAGATTGATTTCTTGTATGTTGACCCCTTTGGTGAGTCGCAATTGGGTGAGTAAAAACTCGTTTACGATATCTTTTTTTGAGAGGATTTCTTCCGTAAACGTGGGCGTGCTATTTTGGATTCCATGAATGTACAATGCGTTGTTGCTGATATTCCATCTACGCGAATGGCCTGAAAAGGAGTGCGCGCTTGGTCCAATCCCCAGATAGGGTTGTCCTGCCCAATAGTTGCTGTTGTGAATGGCTCGGTGACCTACTTTACTCAAGTTGCTAATTTCGTAATGTTCCCAATGATTTTGAGTTGCCCATTTCGATAAGTACAGAAACTGGGCTTCTGCATGTTCGTCGGGTGGAGTTTTGATTTTGTTTGATTTCGCCCATTTGCCAAAGGGGGTGTCCTCTTCGATCGTGAGGGCATAGCAGCTGAGGTGATTTACCCCAATGGAATTAACCCATTCCAGTTCCTGCTGCCATTGCGACAGTGTTTTTTTCTCCGAACCATAAATCAAATCGATGCTGAAGTTGGTAAATCCGAATTCTCTCGCCGTTTCAAGCGATTGGATTGCTTGTTTTGCGGTATGAGAGCGATTCATCCACTGAAGCTCATCGTCGTTTAAACTCTGAATGCCCACGCTCAATCGATTTACACCCAACGACTTCCATTGCTCGATCGATTCCCGAACCATGTCTTCCGGATTGGCTTCAAGTGTAATTTCTTGGATTTTGGAAATATCAAAATGCGTTGAAACGGCTGTGAAAATTTGGCTCAGTTGGCTATGGCTCAGAATCGATGGGCTGCCGCCTCCAAAGTATAAAGTGCTGAGTTTGTGATTGAATTTCGGCGCTTCATTGTCGATTTCTCTACAAATGGCATCCACGAGCGGTTGAATGTTTTTGAGTTGGGTACTGAAGTGGAAATTGCAGTAATGACAGGCTTTTCTGCAAAAGGGGATATGGATATAAAGGCCTGCCATGGTTGCAAAGGTCAGTCTTTTTTTTGATTCGATAATTGGGTCGTGAACATGCCCTATGAATCTGTTATTTTTGCAGTTCGATGGGTGTGTCAACGAAGAAGTTTCAACAGGATTATCGTGTATGGCGAATGGGGTTCTTGTTGTTGCTTATTGTGAGCGAATCGGTATCGTTGTTAGGCCAGTCAGCGCCAGTGCTTAGATCGACCTCTAATCGAACAGAAAGGGAAGGGAAGGCTCGGAGTGGGGTGTTGGAGGCGACAATTAGATCGGATAGAGCGGCGGCAGAGCCAAAGTTAAAATCGGAGAAAGAAAAAGAGGTGTCTTTGAAGAAAGAGGAGGCTTTGAAGAAAGAGGAGTCGCAAAAGGCAAGGAAAGCCGCCTTGAAAGCTTGGCGTGAGCGATTGAAAAGACCCATCAACGGATTTATATTTGAACCCGATTCAATGGTTTCGCGTCAGGATTCTTTTGCGATTTTGCGATTTACCAAAGGAGTTCGTTTTTTGGATTCACTGAAGGGTGGGAAATTGGATAGTTTGACCGCTCAGATTTCACGGATAGATTTCGGCAACAAAGTGAAATACAATTATCGCGACCCTTTTGATCCGTATAACAATAAAGTTTTTTATCGTCACGGTCAGGGTAAGTTTTGGTTTTTCGGTTTGGGTGTGATACTGTTGGGTGTGATCATGTATTTCAGGGCTGCGTATCCCAAGCAGTTTGAATTGCGGATAAAAGGAATATTCAACGGGTATTATTTTAACGAATTGGTGAATGACAGGACAGTAACTCAATATAGTGGGGGTTCGGGTGTTGTTTTTGTGTTGTCACAAGCTGTTTTTTCTTCGGGTGCGATATTGTATATGATTTCTGGAGGGTATTTGCATCTCAATAACTTTTGGTTTTTTCTTCTGTTCTATATGGCTTTATTGGGTGGTGTGATTGGATTGCAAGCGATTCAATTTCTTTTTGCTTCGAGTGTTCACATGGAATCCGCATTGAGGCGCTTTATTCAACGCCAGTATAATATCAACTTTGTGCTCGCATTAATCTTTTTCCCCTTATTCTTGATTACCTACTACAATGGGTATAAGTTTGATGGAGTACCGTTGGCAGATTGGGTGTCGTTTATGTTGGTATTATGGATTGTGATTCGTTCTATCTTTTCATTTGTGGGGTTGTTTCAAGATAGGCAATTGAATTTCCTTACATTTTTGTATTTTTGCACCCTAGAAATACTTCCGTATACGGTCTTGTTTGCTAGCATATCCAGAATTTAACTATGTCTTCAGTAGAACGCGAACTCAAAGTCAAGAGCATATTAATTACTCAGCCACAACCGGAGGCGGGAAAGAATGTTTACGAAGAATTCGTAAAGAAGTACAAGTTAAAAATGGATTTCCGTTTGTTTATTCACATTGAGCCCATGGCGCCTCGTGATATTCGCAAGCAGAAAATCAATTTCTTGGATTTTACGGCCATCATTTTTAATTCTCGCAATGCGGTAGATTACTTTTTCTCATTGGCGAACGAGTTCAAAATTGAGATGCCGGTGGATACCAAGTATTTTTCGATCAATGAAGGGGTTTCGAATTACGTTCAGAAGTACATCGTACCCAGAAAGCGAAAGATGTTTTTTGGCAAGGGGACGGAGGCGGATTTTTTGACGTTGTTTAATAAGAATCACAGCACGGAGAAGTTTTTGTTTCCTTGTAGCGACATTCGCAAGCCGAGTATTCCGAGTCATTTTTCACAGTTGGGGTACAATTTCACAGAGTGCATTATTTATAACACGGTGAGTAGCGATTTGAGTGATTTGGCGGATGTTTTTTACGATATTTTGGTGTTTTTCTCACCGGCGGATATAAAGAGTTTGTACGATAACTTTCCAGATTTTGTGCAGAACAGCACGCGGATTGCGGGGTTTGGAAGTAGTACACAACAGGCCATAGCGGAGCACAATTTGATATTGGATATTGAAGCGCCGGCCCCGGGCATCCCGAGTATGTTGGCGGCTTTGGAGGAGTATACTTCTCGTGTGAACGGAAAGTAATTTTAACTTTGTTTTTTTAGAATTTCTGAATTTCGCCGAGCCAGGCGATGTATTTGCGTTGTTTTTTGGTGATGAAGAGGGTGAGCGGTCCGCCGTCTTTGATTTTGAGGGGTTTGGTGATTTCTGAGGTTGGGATGCCACAGGACCGGGGCGTTACGTTGAGTTGGGTTATGTTGAGGTCTTTTAGTTGCAGGGCAATTTTTCTTAGACTTCCTTGAAATTCATGGTGAACGAGTAGGCAGCGGCCGAAGGCCGCTGGAATCTCCCGTTGGGTGTGGAAGAAGCCGGGGTTGGGCGTGGCAGCAAGGAGATTAAAGCGTTGCGAGATTGAAGTGTGGAGGGAGGATGCAAAAATGGCGGGGGAAGGCTCCCAAATCATTTGACCAGAATTTACTGGAAGCGACTCTATTGATAATTCGGAAAATCGCAGGCCTAAAACTTTATGGGTTGAATTCAGCTCAGTGCCTCGAATGTAGGTGAGGTGTCCTATTTCTTCGGATTCTCCTTCAACCACAATCTCTATGCAATCAATCATCGGAGCTTCCGTTTTTTTTCGTTTTGGATCCACCAAAACCAAAATTTCCTTGGCTTCGTTCTTGTATCCCACAGATGCGATTTCTGTATAACACTCAAAACGATTGAAAATCCAATTTGGGTCTGTCATTGGGCTAAGTTTGATTAGCCACATTTTACCAATAACACCGTATTTTTTAATCAATTCAAATACATTGGGTAAATAATCCTCGGCTTGAAACGACTTTCTCGCTCCCTGAGGCCTGCGGTCAGGATCTACATATCCCAAATCAAAACGCGCGTCTGGATTCGCTTCTAGCCACATTTCGGCAGTCGATTCCAATCGGGTAGCATCAATGCCTAGCCTTGCCCAATTGTATCGAACAATCGCATTCAGTGATTCGTCGGGGTCCAGGCTGATGACAGAACTTCCATTTTTTGCCCAAGCCCAATCATCGATTCCTAAGCCGCCCGTTAACGACAATAATGTGTTTGCCGGAAAATGACTGGCCTTCCATTGGGCGATGATTTCAGAAGTACATTGCTCAAACCCCTTTTGTGTGGTGATGCATCGGGCCTGAAAATGCATCGGGAGTTTTAACTGTATCTTGGATAATAAATTTCTCGTTGAGAGAATCAATGGATGTTCGGAACCGTGGTTTTGGGCCTTTTTGTTGAGTTTATTTGATTGATTGTCCTTATTCTCGTACACTTCGTCTATTCGATGCGAAAAGTCCGGTGGAAATGGATTTATTTTGTAGTCGTTAACAATCATGAAGAAAACAGCAAATCTAATCGCAATTGCCCTATTGTTGGGTGTAGTTTTTACCAGTTGTGGAGCACGTAAGCACGACCGTTGTCCTGAAGTAGGAATGAAATCTACTTCTGTTAGAAAATAATATGAATCCCAATTGGCAAGAATTGAAAGCGGTTGGGGAACTCCCCGAAATCGTTTTAAAGTCTGCCGAGAGGCCCCAAATATTGTTCAAACACAGTACCCGCTGTTCCATTAGTACGATGGCGTTAAATCGTCTGATGAAATTGGACGATGCGTTTTTTGCACAAGCCGATTTTTATTATTTGGATTTGATTGCCCACAGAGATGTGTCGGCAGCCATCGCAGATACCTTTGATGTGCATCATGAATCGCCCCAAGTGGTTGTGGTTATGAATGGTGAAGCCACCTACGATGCGTCGCATATGGAAATCAATGTGGCAGAATTGATGACAGAAACGGCTAGGAATTCTTAATTCATAAACAATGAAACATTCCTGTTTAGTGGGCGAAATTCGAATCATCACCAAAACGGTTATAGATTCAGACCTCGCCACATTTGAAACAGGGACTGTGCATCCCTTTTACAGCACTTTTGCTTTGGGTAGAGATGTGGAATGGGCTTGCCGACAGTTTGTGTTGGAAATGAAAGAGGACGACGAAGAGGGAATTGGAACATTTTTACATATCACACATAAATCACCCGCAATTCTCAGCGATGAAGTAGAAATTCGAGCCACGTTAATAGAATTGGAAGGCAACACAGTGAATTGTTCTTTTGTGGTGATGGTATCCGATCGGTTGGTTGCGGAGGGAACGCAAGGTCAGAAAATTCTCAAAAAAGAAAAGGTACTTCGTTTGATTGATCAGATTCGGGGCTGAACTATTAATTTCGCTACCTTTGAGGTGGACGTATGGCAGTGAAAGACAATAGAAAGCGTGTAGATGTATTGAACCGTAAAGCCGGTTTCAATTTTCACATCGAACAGCGTTATGAAGCGGGGATGGTCCTATGGGGCGGTGAGGTGAAATCCA
>NSIB01000054.1 GCA_002737625.1 Flavobacteriales bacterium
ATCACAGTTGCCGATTTGGATTTTGTGGAATTGAACGAAGCCTTCGCTGTGGTGGCCTTGGCCAACAATCAGTTATTGAATTTAGACGATAGCAAAGTCAACGTAAACGGCGGCGCTGTCGCCCTCGGCCACCCCCTGGGTGCCTCGGGCGCCCGCATTCTAGTAACCTTACTCCATGTTTTAAAGCAAAACAATGGCAAATACGGCGGCGCAGCCATCTGCAACGGTGGCGGCGGAGCCAGTGCGGTCGTTGTTGAAAATTGCTAATCCCCTAACATCAGAATTTTTCTTGTTTTACTGCGTTACTCTTGAGACGACGATGTTAATCATTACACCAAAATCAACTCAAGGACTCAAAGCGATTTTTTTTGCCTGCCTTTGCATTTTTTCTCTGGCTACAAATGCACAAACGGATTCCGCAGAAATCGAAAATGAGGAGCTACAGCCCATAGCAGTGGAAGCCCCAGTGGAGCGAATATTACTCTCCAACCTAGCACAAGACGAAGACGATTTGATGAAAATTGCGCCGTTTGTCATTTCATCCACCACCGATTCTGCAAAACTCGCCAGTGCCGAAAACCTGCAAGCAAAACTCCTAGAGGTCCTAGGCAATCCGGCATCGTTTGATTATGAATTTGCCAATCTCAGAATGACCACGGTTGCCATTGCATTTCATCCCAAAGCCAATGTGCGATTGTTTACATTCAATATCATCCTAAAAAATGGCGTGTTTAATCAGTACGGCGTAATCCAGCGAAAAACAAAATCCGGAATAGCCCTTTTTTCCCTAAAAGACACCGCCCAAAATCTACCCAAAGACTACCTCGAAACACCCGTAGAACACCCCGAATGGATCGGCGGCCTCTATTATCAGCTATTTCCCCATAAAATCAAGCGGAAACAATATTATATCGTGATGGCTTTTGATGGACACAATCCAAACTCAAACCGCTCCATCATCGATGTGCTCTCCTTTGAAAACGACCTTCCCGTTTGGGGTGCCCCGATTTTTAGAGACGGCATAGAAGACCCTTCCGAGGAAATGCGCGTTGTTTTTGAATACCATAAATCATCCAGGATTCTCATGCGCTACGAGGAGGAACAAAAAACGATTGTTTTTGATGAAGTCGGACCTCCCTTTCCAGCCGCCAAAGGCAATCTCTATTATTACATCCCCACAGGCGATTATTCGGGGTACAAGCCATCAAAAAGGGGGATATTCACCAAAGAAGCACTCGATGTTACCGATTTCGGCCAAGGCATTCCGAACCCAACGATTTTTCGATAATTACAAATACGCAGAAATCAATTGCATTTTTGCCGAAGTTTCTTCCCACTCTGTTTCAGGGTCTGAATCAGCATTTACACCGCAACCAGCAAACATAACAAACCCGTTGCTACCAATCTCACAGCATCTAAGCACCACGTGATACGATGCAAAATTAGCGGTCTCAACCCCAATGAACCCCGCATACAATCCCCGATCAAAACCCTCATGGTTCAAAATCCAATCTACTGCCCACTCTTGGGGATACCCTCCAACCGCCGGCGTGGGGTGTAAGCGATTTATCAACCCATGTAAACGGGTTCTTTCTAAAGGAAAATACCAGTCCGACACCAAATGTCGGATATTCCCCATTTTCAACTCCTTTACCTCTGTTTCATTGGGTTCAATCCCCAATTCTAACACTTTTTCCCTAATAAATCTGCTAGTGACAGATTGCTCGTTTCTCTCCTTGCCCGTCCAATCCGATTGGGCTTGGGTTAATGTGCCAGCCAACGACATGATTCGCGCATCGCCTTGATCCCAACTAATCAAACGCTCGGGTGTAGCACCCATCCAACTACCCTGAATGGGATCAAAAAGCATAAAAACAAATGCCTTAGGATATTGGTTGCATAACGCTTTATATGAATCCCATAGGGTGTCAGCATGAACCCTTTTCTCAATGGACGATGTTCTAGCGGCCACAATTTTCTTGCCTTGTTTATCAATAATCATTGATTTGATGGCATTCACTTCATCCATAAAATCCACTTTTGTCGTAGTAGATAATTCAATGGGCGATAACGAATTCCGCGCTAAATAAGTATACAGTTGCTGACCACATAATTCCCAGCCCTTTAACGATTTATGGACATCAAAACGAGAAACACATTGACTCTCAAAGCTAGACCAGCAGAGTTGTAATTGGTCATTTATCGGAATTACATCCTCGTTCTCCGGGGTTAGCAAAACCACGTTACCCACAACCGCTGTGGGAATCAACGCATCAGACAAGCGATAAATCGCCATTGCCTGTTGTATATTTGCAGTTTCCATTCCCAATCTATCATGCAAAGTTCAACCACCCAAGCCACAAAAACAATGTATATCATTCGGCATGGTGAAACGAACTACAATAAAATGGGTATCGTTCAAGGTTCTGGAGTGGATACAGACATCAATGAAAAAGGAATGGCGCAGGCCGATGCATTTTATCAGGCCTATAAATACATTCCATTTCAGCAAATTTTTGTAAGCGCACTCAAGCGCACATACCAAACGGTGGCTCCCTTTCAAGAATTGAACATTGAAACCCAAGTGATTCCCGAACTGAATGAGATCAATTGGGGCATCTTGGAAGGCCAGCAACCCAGCGAACACTCTAGACGAGAATTCTATGCGATGCTCGCAAAATGGAGAAACGGAGAACTCAATGTTGCCATCAATGGCGGCGAAACGCCAAATACAATGCTTAAACGCCAAAAACTGGGATTGAAAAAAATTGAAACCCTCGGAAAATCTCCCGTCTTGGTTTGCATGCATGGCAGAGCCTTACGAGGTTTCCTTTGCCTATTAACAAATACGCCCCTGCATCAAATGGACAATTTTGAGCACAATAATGTTTGTCTTTATGTTTTGGAAAAACACGCCGAAGAAAAGCACTATCGCATCGTAATAAAAAACAGTCAAGCCCACCTAACACATCTACTCTAATTGGATTCAAACATCATTGATATCACCATTATTGATAGGAAAGGCGAAGAACAGACTTATCAAGCACCCACAGACATGGGATTGAACTTGATGGATTTCTGCAGAGCCGTTGAATTGCCTGTAAAAGGAGAATGCGGCGGAATGGCTCTTTGCGCCACTTGTCAGGTTTATGTTTTGAGCGAACACCCTCTTCCCAATGCTTCCGATGATGAATTGGCGATGCTTGATCAAGCGTTTTTTGTTAATTCGAACTCGCGTTTGGGTTGCCAGATTCATTTAAACCCCGAACTCCAAGGCCTCAAGGTGGCATTGGCCCCAGAAAATGAGTGCTAAATTTTCAAATAAGTTGTAGGATTCAAGCAGTTTGGTTATCTTTGCAGTCCTTTTTAATAGAAATGGCAAATCATAAGTCAGCAATCAAGAGAATTAGAGCCAACGCAGCAAAGCGTGACCTCAATCGTTATCAGCATAAAACAGCTCGTACTATCATCAAGAATATCCGTAAATCGGATTCTAAGGACGAGGCATCTAAGTTGTTAACCACAGCATTTGAAGCATTAGACAAATTGGCTAAGCGCAACGTCATCCACAAAAACAAAGCAGGCAACTTGAAGTCAAGTTTGCAAAAGCACGTAAATTCTTTGGCGTAAGTCGAATAGAATTTTAGATATTCATAAAAAAAGACGACCAATGGTCGTCTTTTTTTATGAATACTTGCACGATTTTAATTTTAATCACAGTCCTCAATCCAACCTCAATCAATTACCAAAGTACCGATCTTCTCTCCGCTCACCAACTTCATCAAATTCCCCGCGGTATTCATATCAAACACTACAATGGGTTTATTATTCTCCTGACACAATGTAATGGCCGTTAAATCCATCACTTCCAATCCTAAGTCATATACCTTCTTAAACGAAATTTCATCGTATTTAACCGCATTAGGGTTCTTCTCAGGATCACTATCATAGATACCATCTACACGCGTTCCCTTAATTACCACATCGGCTTCAATTTCCACTGCCCGCAATGAGGCAGCCGTATCCGTTGTGAAATAGGGATTCCCTGTTCCCGCCCCAAAAATTACCACGCGGCCTTTTTCCAAATGGCGCATCGCTCTTCTACGAATGAAAGGTTCTGCTACTTGCTCCATCTTAATGGCAGATAACAAGCGTGTAGACATCCCAACGCGCTCAAAAGCCCCTTGCAAAGCCATGGCGTTCATCATTGTTGCCAACATACCCATATAATCACCAGTAGCGCGATCCACAACACCCCCTTGAGCGCCTTGTACACCGCGAAATATATTACCACCGCCAATCACCACAGCAACCTCAACGCCTGCATCAACCACTTCCTTAACCGCCAGTGAATATGATTCCAAAACTTTGGCATCGATGCCGTACGCTTGGGAACCCAACAAAGATTCGCCGCTCAACTTTAATAGTATCCGTTTATATTTCATTTGAAGTTGTAATATTAGCAAAAAAAATCCCTCTTTCGAGGGATTAAATATTCTTAACCGAGTTGAACTCGTTTGAATCTTATAACTGTGAGGCCTGGCTCAACACTTGTAAGATATTTTTCAATTGTCATTGAACCGTCTTTCACAAAGTCTTGCGCGGCAAGAGTAGACTCCTTAAAGAACTTCTCCAATTTACCTGTAGCGATACGATCAATCATAGCTTCTGGCTTGCCTTCAGCACGCGCTTGCTCACGACCGATTTCCAATTCACGCTCAATGGTACTGGCATCCACACTGTCGCGATTTACAGCCACAGGATTCATTGCCGCAATTTGCATTGCAACATCTTTTCCAGCAACCATATTCGCATCTGTAGCGGCATTGTTCATTTGTACCAAAACACCCATACGGTTAGAACCGTGAATGTACGAAACCACATTCTCACCTTCTACCAACTCGTATTTTGTCACGTCGATTTTTTCACCAATCTTAGCAACTTCATCCAACAAACGGTCAGCCAAAGCCACACCATTCAAAGACAAAGCTTTCAAAGCATCTAAGTCAGCAGGCTTGTTATCCATAGCCAACGATGCGATGCTTTTTGCCAATTCAACAAATGCTTCATTCTTAGCTACGAAATCTGTTTCACAAGCAAGCAATACAATCACACCCGCATTGCGAGAATCATTCACCAAGGCTATCACACAACCTTCTGTTGCTTCTCTATCGGCGCGCTTGGCAGCAATTTTCGCTCCTTTTTTACGTAAATAGTCCATTGCTACTTCAAAATCACCCTGGGTTTCAACCAAGGCAATTTTACAATCCATCATCCCCGCACCGGTCATTTGGCGCAGTTTATTTACTTCTGATGCACTTATTATTGTCATAAACTCATATAAAATTATGCTTCTGCAGCAACTTCTGTTACTTCAGCAGTTGGAGCCACTTCTTCTTCAGACTTTTCACGCTTGCGTTCTTGACTACCTTCAATAATCGCATCCGCAATTTCGCGAACGATCAAATAAATAGATTTAGATGCATCGTCATTTCCAGGGATTGCATAATCCACTACAGTTGGATCAGAATTGGTATCAACCAATGCAATTGTTGGGATACCCAAACGCGTTGCTTCTGAAACTGCAATGTGCTCACGCTTCACATCTACCATAAAAATGGCACCAGGCAATTTGGTCATATCCTCGATACCACCCAAAATCATCTGCAATTTTGCTTTTTCACGATCCAACATCAAACGCTCTTTCTTGTTGATGCGCTCAAACGTACCGTCCGTTGCCATCTTATCGATGTTCTGCATACGCTTGATGCTCTTACGAACAGTTTGAAAATTTGTCAACATACCACCCAACCAACGCTGAGTTGTGAACGGCATATTGGCGCGTTTAGCCTCTGCGGCTACGATTTCTTTTGCTTGTTTCTTAGTAGCCACAAACAAAACCCGGCGACCCGAGCGAGCGATATTCTTAGCAGCGGCTTTCGCCTCTTCTAGTTTACTTTCGGTTTTTTTAAGATCAATGATGTGGATACCATTCTGTTCCATAAAAATATATGGAGCCATCCTGGGATTCCATTTGCGGGTAAGGTGACCAAAATGTACACCTGCTTCCAACAAATCCTGCTGAGTATATGCCATGAGTATAATTAACGTTTAGAGAACTGGAAGCGACGACGTGCCTTTTTCTGACCTGGTTTCTTACGTTCAACCACACGGGAATCACGCGTCATGAATCCAGCCTGTCTTAAAGGCGACTTCAATTCAGCATTGATATCAACCAATGCCTTCGAAATGGCCAAACGAACCGCTTGCGCCTGTCCGCTTACTCCACCACCACAAACATTCACTTGAATGTCGTACTTGCCCGAATTATCGGTCAAGGTCATAGGTGCTTGAATGGCTGATTGATGCCATGGAAGTGGGAAATAAACTTCCAATGCTTTCTTATTTACTACGATTGTGCCGTTACCTTCTTTCAGGTATACACGGGCTACTGCGGCTTTTCTTCTGCCTGAGGTGTTTATCATATGGCTCAGTTTTCGATATTCATTACTTTGGGCTGTTGTGCAGCATGGGGATGTTCAGTTCCTATGTACACAAACAAATTGGTAAATAAACGACGGCCCAAACGATTCTTGGGCAACATGCCTTTTACCGCCATCTCAATCAAACGCTCTGGCTTCACGTTCTTCGCCAAAGTTGATCTTTGTCCGCCAGGATATCCTGTATGACGTAAATATTCTTTGGTTTCGAACTTACCAGCTGTCATCACAACATGTGCAGCATTGATTACAATTACATTGTCACCGCAATCAACGTGAGGCGTAAAAGATGGCTTGTTTTTGCCACGGAGAACCGAAGCAATTTGAGAGGCCATACGGCCTAATGTCTGTCCATTTGCGTCAACAACAAACCACTGTTTGTCAGCAGTCATTTTGTTCACCGAAACGGTTTTGTATGTACTTAGCGGATTCACGTTTGTAATTCTTACTTAGTTTTTGGGGTTGCAAAAATAGGAAATTTTCTCTCTTAGAGCAAGATATCCACAACTTTTTTTCAGGCTTTTCTAAAATAGACACCAAAATCGTTGTGAACCACAGCATTGAGGGCCTCTTTCAACAATTAAAATGCAGCACAAGAAGCAAAACGCCTACCAATCGTCCTCGTCCGCTTGGAACGGCTCCCTTAAGGATTTCTTAAATGCTTTCACCACTTCGGCCACCTCGGTATCCGCCGCAATCAAATATCGGTCGGTAAATTGAAATCCCTTTTTCAATCGCATGTAATGCTCGTAGTATGTCCTAGAAATCTTGGCCCCCAATCCATCCTCAACCTCCACATGCACAAAATTTCCAAATTGATATTTGTATCTGCTATCCTTGAAGCGCAAGCTCAATTTATACTCCAACATCCCCTCCTGTTTCTTATTGTACTTGCCGTAAGTACAAATCATCGGAATTGTAACTTTCAAAACGATGCGCTCCGCAACCTTGTCCTCAATGATCATCTTTTTATATCCTTCCTTTCCAAAACGCTGAACCAAATACTTCTTGGCCCTCCAATACAGAGAATCAGTGCCACAGTTTTCACAATCTTCATCCTCTATGATGTTTTCATAAAAAATAATTTCCCTCATAGAATCATAGGGAGGTACAAATCGGATATAAGGTGCTTTTTTAATCGCAGGCTCTTCTGCAGCGCCTCCACCTTCAGAACCCCATCCACCACCAGCATCTGCCGCCGAAGCCGTTGTATCGCCACCCGCAGGTGCTGGACTTCCACCATCGCCGCCAAAGCCCCATTGTCCATATGCATCGGACACCGTCATCACAAAAAGCAGTATCACCGCCCATCGTAACCAAGATTTCTCTTGACCATTACGAGTATTTTTCATTGTATTCAATCGTGTAATTAAAATTTTAAAGCGCGAATATAGGCGGACAGGCCAGTTAAAATACCCCTGCCACCATTTCATGCGAGAATTCCTTACACATTAACGACAAACTGCTCAAATTATTTTACACTTTCCCAGGAAACCTTCCTTTGGAAAAAATTCTGCCCGCAGGCTTACCCTTCCGCAACTGCACTTGGGCTTCTGGATCCAAACGAATTACCGCCGCACAAGCCTCAGAACAGCAATGCTCAAATTGCGCCGCACAAGCCTCGCATTGAATAAATAATAAATGACATCCCATATTGGCACAATTTATATGGCGATCCGCCGGTGCACCGCATTGATGGCATTCAGCGATCACATCTTCCGTTACACGCTCAGCCAATCGTTGATCAAACACAAAATTCACGCCCTTGAATTTGTTATCCAAAGACGCCGCCTTTACCTGATTCACGTAGTTGATAATCCCACCCTCCAAATGATATACCTCATTATATCCATTGTGCTTCATCCACGCACTGGCCTTTTCACAGCGAATTCCGCCCGTACAATACATCAAGATAGGCTTGTCCTTTTCTTCCTTGTATAAATCCAACACGCGCGCCAACTCCTCCCTAAAAGTATCAGTATCCGGACAGCGCGCCCCTTCAAACCTTCCCACTTCACTCTCATAGTGATTCCGCATGTCGATGACCACCGAGTCCGGCTTTTCCATCATCTCATTCCACGCCGCCGCATCCAAATACTTCCCGCTATTTTGCAAACTGAACGTAGGATCTTCGATGCCATCCGCCACAATTTTCGCGCGCACTTTGATATCCAACTTAATAAACGATTTCTGCTTTTCTTCGATGGCGATGTTCAAGCGAATCCCTTTCAAAAACTCTATCGTATACACAGCCGCTTTAAAGGCCTCAAAATGGACAGAGGGGAGTGCCAGTTGGGCGTTAATACCTTCCTGGGCAACATAAATCCTACCCACCACTTCGAGTTGGGAAAAACGCAAAAACAAATCGTTTCTAAACAACTCGGGATCGGAGATGGGATGATAATAATAGAAAGAGATGGTGGTGTAAGGACGCGTATCGGCATCCATTCGCCTTTTCAACTCTTCCCGGTTCACAATGTTTCGCAATAACATGGCCAGAAAAGGTTTTTAAGTAGGGCAAAGATAAGGGGTCCAAGAAAATTCTTATGCAAATTGGGCCGAGGTCAATGCAATTTAGAATTGTTAAACAAAACGGTTCGGTGTTAAACAAAAAAAAGCCCCGTTTCCGGGGCTTTTTTACATATTTAAAAATGTGGTGTTAAAATATCTTTTTCGAGCCGGCTTACAGGATTTCCCCCTGCCGCTAACGCATGATTGCAAGACAATCACAACAATAAACAATACCAACACAGTTCTAACACCCATCACTTGATCTTTCACATACTTTAACGAAAGATGAACAATAAAATTGTTCATCTTTCACAATTAGTGACGAACTACAATCTTGCTGTTCAAAGTTTTGCTGTTTCCAGAAACCTTCACAACATATACACCATCAGACCAATCAGCAACATTCAAAGACAATTTGCCAGACTCCATAGCACCTGCAAATACAACCTTGCCTTGAATATCCATCACACTCAACATAGAATTGCCCATTTCAGGAGCATCTACGTTGAATACACTGTTTGCTGGGTTAGGATACAACATTAAGTTTTGCTCAACCGCATCAACTCCAACCAATGCAATTGGGAAAGTCTCAGACTGCAATACCTCTTTGGTTACCGCATCTTGAACCCAAACTACAACGGACAAATCATCCCAAGTTTCGATGCTGTTGTCAGTACCCAAATTGATCGGTGAAGTAGCATCACCAGGTAAACGATATCCACCGTTGAAAGTGAAAGACAAAGTCTTACTCACCTTGGTGTCTTTTGTCATAGCAGCCAAAGCCAAACCATTGCCATCAGGCATAATCTTCTTCACTACATTCTCAAACTGAGTTTCACCATTGGTTTTCTTGTTCTTGAAAGTTGTTCCTTCAACAATTGTTGCGAACACCTTCATGTTAGTGCTGCTGAGATTAGCCACTGGAGTGATATCAATGTTTGCTGTGATTTTATTCTTCCATGTCAATGAAACGTTTCCTTTGATTTCCATGAACGAAGGTTTAGCAGCAAATTGATCATACAATGCATTTGTATAACTTGAAGCATTTCCGCCCCATCCACCATCAACGAACATCATTGGGATAGAGTTTACACCATAATAAGTACGACGTACACCACCTTCTGCGGTGTAATATGGATCGCCCGTTGAAGGCCAGCTCATTTGATACTTCACAGTGCTATGACTAGATTTTTGAGAAACAATACCTTCAAATTTCACATTACCCCCCGTGCAAGGTCCACAAGTAGACGAAGTAAATACCTCATGTAAAATCTTACGTGGAATGATCTTGTCAACTACGTTTACCACAATTTTAATGGTATCATTGCCTTTGTTTTCATCTGAAGAGCCATTGATTTTTGATGCCCAGTACTTGATAGTATAAACACCCACCGCAGATGGAGTCCACTTGGTTGGATGAGCCAAATCTTGGCTTCCAAAAGTAGCAATGTTAGCACCTGAAGCAGCGCCAGTAACAACCGCACCACCATTCACAGAATAATTCAAATCAGCGCTAGTAGCTTTCGCAGTACCAATGTTGAAGAAACTTCCTGACACAGAGAAAGGAGCAGAACTCAACACTAAGAATTGCGACATGCTTCCAGACTTTCCGCTCAAATCGTTGGTAGGCTGGCTACCCTGAATGAACTGATAGTAGCTGTTATCTTCTGCAGTGAAAATATTCGCAGTGATCTGCTGAGCATTTACGTTAGGTGAAGCAGACAAATTGTAAGAAGTAGTACCATTGGTTTGAATACCTACACTCATTTTTACATTGCTAGTACACAAAGCACCCGCAGTAGTTACACACAAAGTCTTCATGTCAACCACGTAGATGTTGTTGGTAGTTTCTTCCATTACGATGGCCCAATAGGTCCAACCATTTTGGATGTTTGCTTCGCCGAAGAAGTTAAACCAAACCCACTGTTGACGATAAGGCGCCTTGCCGTAAGTTTTGGTCATAACCGCACTTTGGTAGGTAGTAGTTCCACTTACAACACTTTTTGGTTGCATTCCCAAAACACAAACTGAATTATTTGGGATGTTAGCACTCGGCAAAGCCAAATTTGAAAATGCAGAAGGCTTCACTGTGGGTGTACCTGCATCAAAAGAAATCGTTCCGAAGTTACTCGGAGTATACTTCGTTACAGCACTTCCGTTGAATTTAAAAGAGAAAGGCAAAGTTTGTTCCGTAGCGTAAGTAGGGGTTGCAGTTGCATCGCCATTCCAAATATTACTCCAACCCACGTTTGCAGTTGAAGGATAGGGATTTTCACCATCGGCATTCACGCCGCCTGGGTTTTTTCCAGCATTCAAGAAAGGAATACTGAAATACTGAGCTTGTGACAATGAAGCCGAACAAAGCATCACCAAAGAAAGTAATATTTTTTTCATGTAATTGTAGTTTTAAGCAAATGTATTAAAAAAATCCATATCTCTCTCAATTCAGTTCCAAACCTGAATATTCTGATGCAATATTAACCATAGTTTCTCGAATTTCATCCGGTGATTCACTGCCTACCAGCCTCATACGATACTCCTTGAAATTCGGCAACCCCTTGAAATAATTGGCATAATGCCTCCTCATTTCAAAAATCCCAACCTTCTCGCCCTTCCACTCCACACTTTTTTCAAAATGTGTTAAACACGAATCCAATCGCTCCTCCAAAGTAGGCCCATCGAGCATCTCGCCCGTAGCCATAAAATGTTTCACCTCTCTAAAAATCCAAGGATATCCGATGCTAGCACGACCAATCATAATGCCGTCTACACCATACCTATTCTTATACTCCAATGCCTTCTGCGGTGAATCAATATCGCCATTACCAAAAATGGGAATCTTAATTCTTGGGTTATTTTTCACCTTCGCAATCAACGACCAATCCGCCTCGCCCTTATATAATTGAACCCTCGTTCTGCCATGAATCGTTAAGGCCTTCACCCCCACATCCTGCAATCGCTCCGCAACCTCCTCGATATTCTTCGTGCTATCGTCCCAGCCCAATCGCGTTTTCACCGTTACCGGCAACGATGTCCCTCGAACCACAGCCGATGTCAACCGAACCATCAATTCAATATCTCGCAACACCCCAGCACCCGCGCCTTTGCAAACCACTTTCTGCACCGGACAACCAAAATTGATATCCAATAAATCGGGCTGTGTGGCATCTACAATCTTCGCCGCCAATCCCATCGCCTCTTCATCGCCCCCGAAAATCTGAATGCCAATGGGGCGCTCATAATCAAAAATATCAAGCTTTTGTCGACTCTTCACCGCATCGCGAATCAACCCCTCACTGCTAATAAACTCAGTATACATAAGGTCGGCCCCCTGCTGTTTACACACGTAACGAAACGGTGGATCACTCACATCTTCCATGGGTGCCAACAACAAAGGAAATTCCCCCAACGCTATGTCGCCAATTTTTACCAACTTTGCTGCAAAGTTACATATGCTTTCACAAACCCCTTCTACCAATCCGCTCAGAAATCTTTGGGGCGTAGGCGCGCTACTCCTTTGCATCATCATTTTCAGCATGGTCGGACTTGGCTTATCGCAGCTGATGGGCAAAGTACTTTATGGACTCACCGCCGAACAAACCCAGCAATTATTGAACAACCCGTCTCGCACTGCTTTGGGAATCAATGTATTGCGATGGGGCAATTTGCTGCAATTCCTCTGCTTCATGGCGCTGCCCGCGATTTTGGTTGCTGCCGTAGCCCAATTCAATCTCATTCAAATTGGTGGATACAAAATCAAACCCACCGCCAACAAAACTTTAGGATCCATCCTTCTAGCTCTCGGAATGATTCCCGCTGTTGCCTTACTTACAGCCCTCTGCAAACACCTTCCTTGGGGAAATTTGGGTACCATTTTCGCCAAATTCGATACCAAACGTCAAGCCATCTTTGAAGCGATGCTCGATATGGAAACGTATACCGAACTCTGGGTCTGCATCGGCATTCTCGCCTTAATTCCCGCCATTTTTGAGGAATTGGTTTTCCGCGGTTTGATGATCAACATG
>NSIB01000055.1 GCA_002737625.1 Flavobacteriales bacterium
CACGGTATAGCTTTTTATTCCCCTTGAGGTAATGGGGCACTTTGGGATGGGCAGCACCAAGGCTTGTCGAAGTAAGCAAGAGCCCTGCACCTGCTATTGCGCTGGTAGATAGAAAACTTCTTCGTTCCATTTCATTAAGGTTATTTTATAGGTTTGATTTAATCTTCATCGTCATGATAGTCGGCTCCATTATTGCTTTTTTTGCACGATTCAAGCCACTCAAATAGGGATACTTTCATCTGCTCAACGCGTTGTGGATTTTTTGCCGCGAGATCATTTTTTTCATACGGATCTTCTATCAGATCATAGAGTTCAAACGTTTTTTGATCGTTAGTGATGAGTTTGTATTGCTGATCAACAATAGATTGTTGTTTAGGCATTTGAAATCCGATAAAGCCACTTCGTTCGCTTGATTTTCCTTTAAACACTGGCATTAAATTTGTTCCATCATAAGGTCTTTTTGGCAAGTCAATTCCCCAAATTCCCAAGATAGTAGTGAAATAGTCAGATGTTACGGCAGGAAAACTGGAGTGTTGACCACTTTTTATTTCCTTTGGCCAAACTACGATGCCTGGAACACGAAGACCGCCTTCATACAAAACTCCTTTTCGTCCTCGGAAGCCTCCTGTGACGCCTTGTTGCCTTTGACCTGCATATTGTTTTGTACCGCCGCCTTCTCCCGCGGGACCATTGTCAGAACAAAAAGTAATCAGTGTATTGTCTGCCAAGTTAAGCGCTTTAAGTTGCTGCCTTAATCGTCCAATTTGCTCATCCATTGCAGTAATACATCCATAATAATGCTGTTTATTTTCGTCATACGAAGCATACATATTCAAGTATGTTGGACCAGCGACCACCGGTGCATGAGGGGCATGAAACCAGATTACAGCAAGAAATGGCGTTTTCTTTGTTGAGGCATCTTGGATAAAAGGGATTATGCGATCCATCACTACCCTCGAATCGTCTCCCTCGAGGTTCTCCGTTGCAGCTTGTTCTGACCCAGTCCAATATCTCGTGCCCGCAATGGATTGATCTTTCATTGGATCCCATGTGGGTACTGCCTGCTCGGTAGAGAAGCAGGTTTCGAAACCATTTTCCCATGGTGGGCTATACACATTTTCGTTTCCTCCACGACGACCATCTTTAATGTTCTTCGATAAACTTCCGAGGTGCCATTTGCCAAAATGAGCAGTTCTATAACCGATGTTTTTTGCTAACTCAGCCAGGGTGATCTCATCCTTCTTCATCATCCCAACATTGGCGAAATTGATCCCATAACGGTATGGATTTCGTCCAGTGATGCAGCTGCCGCGGGTTGGAGAGCATACGGCAGATCCAGCATAAAATCGATCAAAAACCATTCCGTCAGAAGCCATCTGATCAAGGGCTGGAGTTCGTATGATTGAATTGCCATTGAACCCAACATCGCCCCAGCCCAAATCGTCAGCCATGATCAAGATGATGTTTGGCTTCTGCACGAGCTTGGGTTGAGCAAATACCAGTGATTGGGTCAGTAGTCCCCCCAAAAAGAGCGTGAGAATCGGAAATATTTTCATGCTAAAAATTACTTGTTGCTAAAATACTTATTGTAATAAGAAGAGATATCTAAAGGATCTTCAACCTCAGTTTGCAATTTCTTGAAGTTTGCATACAGCTCATCCATGACGGCTTTGTATGTAGGGTCTCCGGCAAGATCGTGCATCTCGAATGGATCAACCTCCATGTTATACAGCCGCACAAGATTCGCTTTTGGGTAAATCATCATTTTATACTGCTTCGTTCGAATCATTCGCTGGGTTCCCATGTAGGTGCCATAGATGGCTTTGTAAGCACTCTTGGTCGTCTGGCCTGTAGCAAGGGGCAATAGACTATTAAAATCTACTGAGGCCGGTTTTTCTGCTTTGCCAATATCTAACGCAGTAGGCATGATATCTTGGAGATACACAAATTCATCGACTTTATTATTTTGCTTGACATGCGGACCAACCATGATGAGGGGAATTCTCATGCTTCTATCATACATGTTTTGCTTCCCCATAAATCCGTGATCTCCAACGGCGAGTCCATTGTCTGCAGAAAAGATGATGTAGGTATTTTTATCCTGACCCGTGGCTTTTAATGCGGCAATGATTCGCCCAATCTGATCATCCAGATGGGATACAATTGCATAATACTCTTGTCGCGTAACTTTTACAGCATATTCCGATCGCGGGAAAGGTGCCAGTCGTTCATCGCGCAAACTTTTTCCAGCGCCAATCTCTTCACAATACGGATAGGATGGCATGTAACTTTCTGGTATTGAAATCTTATCGAGTCCATACATATCTACATACTTCTTAGGCGATTGACGTGGATCGTGTGGTGCACTAAATGCGATATACATAAAAAAGGGATTCTCACTCTTCTTCGACTGCTCAAGGAATCCTATGGTTTCATCACAAAGTACTTCACTCCAATGTTTTCCCCCTTGCCAATGGCCACCAAAAGATGTATCATAAGGCTTCCAGTTATCCGGTGTTTTTTCGATAAATTTTCTGTCGTAACACTCTTCTGATTGTGAAGGCATCCCTCCTCTTATAGTACCCAGATGGTCGAAAACTGTCTCAGGCTTCTTTTCAATATGCCATTTCCCGGCCATGTACGTTTCGTAACCCGCAGCTTTCATATAGGTAGGCCAATAGCCAGCTGGAGTGCTTCTCTTGACAGTATATTGGGGTATATTCTTTGGTGCATTCTTATCAGCGTTATTTGCCTTCTCCGAATATTGGGCCGCCTTCCAAACATAACTACCTGTAATTAATGAGGCTCGACTTGCAACACACACCGCTGGTTGCCATGAACCTTGAATATAGGCTTGCGTAAAGCAGGTCCCTTGCTTGATTAGTTTATCAAGGTTTGGAGTGTGGATCTCCGGATTATTTAATGCCCCTAATGTTTCAAAAGTCTGATCATCGGCCAGAATAAATAAAATATTCGGCTTTGTAGACTTAAAAAAATCTTGGCCAAAACTTCCTAATGAGGCAAATAGCAGAATTCCAAAGGTCAATCGTTTAAAGATATTCTTCATTTTTAATAGCATTTTTAATTAAATGTGATTGAATAACGCTTCAATTCTTCCATCTCCGAGTGGCAAGGCTTGAGTCCATTCACTATCCGGCTCATCATACCATAAAGCATGCTGTCGATTATTTCACCTTCCCTGGCTCCCTAACATTTGCTCCTTTGATGTCATATATACCATCACCTAAATCTTTGCGTGCCTCGTCTGCAATTTTTAATAATTCGGCTACTACTTCAGGGTTTTGCTCTTGCACATCATACCGTTCTCCCGGATCTCTGCGAAGATCATAAAGCGCTAAAGGCACCATAACACCTTGTCGGGTGGGTCCACCGGAGCCATCCTTACCAGGAAATACTCCTTCGTAGGTTTGTGATTTATGCGGAAGAACCAACTTCCACTGATTTTTCCGCACTCCTTCCAGCCAGCCTGCATGAAAATAGTACAAGAAGACTTCACGTGGGTTGGCCTCTTTATCGGCTATCATTAGGGGTAAGATATTAACTCCATCAATCTTTTTAATAGGCATTGAAGCTTTTGTAATCGTGGCCAATGTCGGTAAAATATCAATGGTTGAGGCGATACGATTACATACGGTACCCGCAGGTATTTGTCCTGGCCATTTCATAATACAAGGCACTTTCTGTCCGCCATCCCAGCTAGTCCCTTTCCCTTCACGCAATCCCCCAGCTGATCCTGCATGGTTGCCAAAATTAAGCCATGGTCCATTGTCGGAGGTAAAGATGATTAGGGTATTTTTTGTTAATCCATTTTTCTCTAGTGCTTTCATCACTTCGCCGACAGACCAATCGATTTCCATTAACACATCACCAAAAACCCCTTGCTCACTTTTCCCTTTGAATTTCTCAGATGCCGCAATAGGCACATGCGGCATAGATTGTGGCATATAGAGGAAAAAGGGCTGTTTCTTATGCTTTTCAATAAAGGCCACCGCATGTTCAGTATACTTAGTTGTTAACTGGGCCTGCTCATCCATGGTTTTGATCTGTTGAACCGGAGTGCTCCCTTCGATAAGCATAAGGGGTGGATAATTCGAATCTTTATGTACTCCTTTTATGGTATATCCCCACATATCATTTGAATATGGCAATCCAAAATACTCATCAAACCCTTGCTGTAGAGGAAGAAATTGTTGATTGTCGCCAAGATGCCATTTCCCAAATATCGCGCTAGCATACCCTCTCTTTTTGAGGATCTCAGGGATGATCTCTTCATCTGGATTAAGCCCAATATTCGACTTTGGCATCAGTGCACCTGAAATGCCAACTCTATTGGAGTAACAACCGGTTAGCAGTGCAGCTCTTGATGCGCTGCAAACAGCTTGCGAGACATAAAAATTTGTAAATCGTACTCCATCGGAAGCAAGTTTATCGAGATTCGGTGTGTTATAACGAGTGGCTCCATAACAGTTTAGGTCGCCATAACCCAAATCATCAGCCAAGATAATGATAATATTCGGTGTCGATTTAGGCGGAAGGACCTCTGCTTGGCTAGATGCAAAGCCCATTATCATCAGACTCATTCCAGTTAAAATATTCTTCATCGCTTATTAAGTTAAAAGATTGAAAATTAGTTTCTTTTTAATGCCCTTTTGACAACTGGTTCAATGATTTTTATCATCCGCATAAAGCCTAGGTCCGAAGGGTGAACGCGATCCACCGTTCCTTCTCCATCAGTTCCCAATAATTTATCCCCATGGATGTAATATAATTTTCCATCGCCCTCTTTTAGTCGCTGCTCATAGATTTTACGCAATTCAAGGTTTGCAGCTGCATACCCATTTCGGCGATTTGGATTTGTTGGAGCATCACCCATCTCGGTATTCTCTACCATTATAATGGGCGTATTTGGATGGGCTTCCCGAATGGTTGCAATAAGATTGCCTGTTCGTTCCTTGACCATCTGAGCAGTCATATTAGGAAGTGGATCGATGATGTAAACAGCTGGATCAAGCTCCGCTAAAAGTGAAGCCATTTCTGGTTCACAGACTGCATTACCAGCGAAACCTAAATTAATCATCGGTCGATCAAGATGCCTGCAGATTAAGGCTGGATAAGTCATCCCGGGCCTAGAGGCTGCCACTCCTTGAACAATAGATGTACCATAAAATACAATTGGCTTCATACCGCTAGGACGTTCTGGGGGTAATGTAAACGATGCATCTTCAGGTATTCCGATCTCTAACTTTTCGATACCATTTCGTAACGGTAGATAAAGCAAGCATTCACGATCTTTAGAAGATAAACCAGTCGTTAAATTTTTCTCATTGGTAATTTCATCAGGTCTTGCTGCTCCAAACCAACCCCATTTGCCATTCTCACGAACATATAAATCTAATCCGCTTACTCCGCTAGCCGAGACATTTGGTATACTAAGTTTACTTTTCGTTAATGTCCATCGCGCTGCTATACTCGTTCCATTGGTGACAAATCGGACCACAATCCCAGCAGCATCGTGCTGTAATTCCCAAATAGAGGGTCTCACTACATCTTGGGCTTTGGCAGGTAACCGATCGAAAAATTGTTTTGTATCTGTCCACCCTTTCCCTTCTATAGATAACTCTTTTACATCGACCCATCGTAATTTGATAGCTGCTTTTTGAGCATTAAGGTTAATTGTGCAAAGGATTAATAGAATCGTTAAAGATTGAATTATGAACCAATTAAATTTTACTATTTGTTTCATTATTTCAAGGTTGTTTTATTTTTCTGTTTTGATACCGGTATGGCCTCTTAAATAGAAAATCTTTCTATAATGCCCTAACAACGCTGTCCCTGCCATAGAAAGAGATCGCCTGAACAAACATGCGCACCAAAACGTTGATAGGCTTTGGTATCGGGTGATCCAATAAAACATTCTACACCATCGTATCCAATAATAATTAATTCTACTTTCATAACTTTGATTTTTGATTAGACCATAAGATAAGGAAGCCTTTTCGGGCCTCCAACTTTATTTTTAAAGTTCTTCGTGTTGCCAATTGGTTAGCCAAGGCAATTGTTTTTTAGGAAATTTTAATACTGCCGCAAGCCCTATTTTTTTATTTTCAATGCCACATATACAAATGCCATCATTATTTGGTGTGATGTCAATAAAAAAAACATCTTGTCCAGGGCCATTGTGTTTTTCGCTAACTGCAAGTGGAGGACAACAGACAGCCAACGAAAAAATCGCACCCAATGAAATGAGCATCGCAATGATTACTATTCCCTTTAATTTTTCAATATTACTTTACAATTAATTTGGCTCTCATGGTAAATGAATGTCCTGGGAAAGTACACAATACCCAATATTCACCGCTTTTTCTTGGAGCCTCAAAATAAATTGATTCTGATTTTTCAGGTTGGATAATTCCTGTGTGGAACAATACCAGATCCGAATTGGGTACGTAGTTCAAATCTGCTCCCTTTAATCCGAGCTCCATAGCCATCTGACCAACTTTATCAGCATTTCCCAAATCAGGTTGCAAAATAACGAGATTGTGTAACATGTCATCATTATTTTCAAAGGTGATCTGCACCTTAGACCCAGGATCCACTGCTATTTCTTTAAAATCAAATTTCAGTCCTGGTATTGTTCCAACTACAAACTTTTTATCAGGTCCATTGGTCCAGTTAACCGGCATATGATTTACCCTTTTGGGTTGATTCGACATCTTCCCAGCCATTGACATATTATGCGCATCAACAATTTTTAAAACTCCGCCAGGAACTTGGTTCAATGTATAAAAACCGGTATTGTGAAGCAGTGGTTCTCCCATCTGCGATTGGACACCTTCAGCCTTTAATTGATGTATAAAGCCCAATCTCATACCACTAACAGTCAGTTTAGCAGATAGGCCATCAGTCGACACCTTGACCGCATGAACCATTGCAGGTTGCTGATCTACAATATCACTACCATAAGAACTATGGTAATTATAATTAAATGATGTAACCGTGTAAGAAGATTTTTGTGCCGCCAATTGTTTATCGACTGGCTTGGTAAACTCAACTAAAAAACCATCATTCTGTGCTTTTATGGTTTTAATTTCGAAAGGTGTTTTACCTGTCCATACCAAACGCTGAAGACCATACTCCTCTTTTCCTGTAGAAGACCATCCGCGGCTTGTCATTCCAACAAACATGCTTACATCTTTACCCCAGATCATTCTCAGAATACCGGAAGAAAATCCTTCAACAAACGGAAATGCTGCGCCCTGGTATACGCCGTTCACTTTTTCCATAAATACACGCATGATCTTGCTATGCCCTTGGTCGCCAACAAACCACTGCCCATCAAATGGACCAAATTTACCAGCAGTGTTGTCAATTAATATATCGGATGTTGAAATTCCCAAAATGGCATGAGGAAACCATATAGCAGGGGGTTTGATTTCTGGTATCTTTTTTGCATATTCATACATGCTCAATCCCGATTTTATTGCGACATCGGTAGGCTTCAATTTTAGCGGGGACTTTGGATCATCTGTCCAACGCAAGCCTGCAGTATTTCCAGCAAAATCACCAGACGCCAGATGTGTCATTCGACCAGAACCAACCCAGTCACCCTGGTTTTCAGTATAAAAAGCAGCGTCTTTATCATTGATTACAAAACCTGAAGGAGATCTTAAACCTGTAGCAATTGGTGTCATAACACCTTGAGGTGTAATCTTTAACAGCCAACCCCTCCATTTAACCAAACTCACACCTCTGCCTTCCCATCCGAGATTAAGTGTTACAAGCATATCTCCGTTGGACATAAATTTAGGTCCAAAAGAATATTCATGATAGTTCCCAGATAAAGGCCAGGAATATATTGTTTTGTAGACATCAGCTTTGCCGTCACCGTTTTTATCTTCGAGACGTGTCAATTCTGCTCTTTGAGCGAGATAAAACCCTTTGTCTTTATACGCTAATCCAAGAGCCTCATGCAGCCCATGTGCATATCGGTTATATGAAGGAGTTAAACTGTACGGTTTATCGATTACCCATACTTCACCCCTGCGTGTTGAAACGCCTAATTTGTCATCATCGGTGAGCGCCAATCCCCCCACTTCCAATTTAATATGCTGTGGAATCGGGACATCAACAACTTTGTAGTACACAGATTCTTTCTTGATAGTTTCTGCAAGTGATTGCGCATTAACACATTGTACTGTACTAAATAGAATAGCTGTCAGTAAAGATTTTTTGATTATGGTATTTACTATGTTCATATTTTTTGAATTACCAGGTAATTGTGTAATTAATTTTCTGATTTCCCGCCGGTATTTTTACCAAAAGCTCATCTTTTCCTGATGATTTTCTAATCACAGGAGTATTATTATTATCAATCGGAAAGTCTAGAAAATAATTTCTGTCATCAATAGCATAGACACCATTTGGCAACTTTTCAATTATACTGCCATCCGCTAATTTGTGCCAGATTTCTTTAATAGATTTCGTTGAAATAATTCGTTTCAACCTTCTCAAAGAATCGATAGGAACAAAGCTGTTCGTAATCGTGCAGCCATTCAATAATGTGGAAAATGTCGGATTCCCGTAATTATCCAGTTCATAACCCAACTGTTTATAGACAGTGCTTGAGGGTATGCTATCTGGCCAGTTGGAATTTTTATTTTCCAGAAAAGCAAAATCCGGATCTCCATGCAGCAAAACAGGTATGCCTAAGGGAACGCCAAGTTGTTGTATCCCTCTGCCTGCCCACATATCGGATACCTCCAGAAATTTTCCTCCCCATACTTGAATAAGTGAACCAAAAGCCAAATCGAAAGAATAGTGTATATTTTTTGGAGAACCAACGGATATAGTATGGGTTCTTTTAATCTTTTTATGCATCAGGAAGCCTCTTTGCAGGACAGTTTCGTTGGAAGCATCAATTACAAATGAACTGTCTATTCGTTTAACTGGAGCTACTTTTACAGGAGCTGCAGTATGCAAGGGATGTCGCGCTATCCCTGGCCCTTCAACGAATAAACTAAATCCCAAGCGAAATTTTTGATGTTTGTTGTATATCAACGTGAACGGAATAAACCCCTGTTGTAAAGTAACAAGTTTGAACGCTGGTTCTTCATTTTTGAAATCTCCATTTAAATTAATAATGGTATCGGTTTTTAACAAAAGTGCTCCACCTCCGCCATTTATTTTCATCTCGAAAAAATAATCGCCAGTAGTTGGAACGTTCATTAAACCATTATAAACCAGTAATTTCTGTGAGTCTCTACCAGTCACCATATCGGCTGATATGGTATCCGTACTTATTTCACGCAACTTTTCAAGCTTATTATAATCAGGTATAAACTTGGCTAAGTTTTCGAACTCTTTCAATATTACGCTGTTCAAAGAAACTTTATTTTGTTCGTACAACTTGTATTGTATATTTCTAAAAGCAACAGCCCCATGATCACCCTGAATCATAAATGGCCCCATGGGTTTCTCATCATTAAACGCACTCCCTTGAGTGGGTCCGGTGACTTCCTGATTTTCATGGATAAGAAATCCATTCAAAAAAACTTCTTTAAAAATGGCATTTTTTGTTTTAATTCCTTCAGCATTAAACCTCGGTGCTTGAAATACAATTCTAAAATGTTGCCATAAACCTGGTGCTTTTGCAGCATTTATTTTTGGAGCTATACCTTCATACCCTTTGGGCACTTTTGAATTATCAAATCTTTGATAGACGCCTCCAATATCAGCATATTTAGGTTTGCTTACTGCCCAACTATCGAATAGCTGAATTTCATATCGTCCCTGAAAATAGAGTCCAGAATTGGACTGGACAGGCATCATGACATCCAATTCAATTTCAATATCGCTATGCTCGAATGCAGTAAAAATATTTCCACTCATGCCTTTACCAGGTGTATTTATCAAAATACCTGTTCCAGGTTCAGACACAAAAGTTTGTTTTTGAGTTTGATCGACAAAGGTTTTCCCAACAATTTGCCAGTTTTTAGAAACTGGTTTAAAATCAGTCAGGCCATCTAAATTGAACTTTTTAAAAGGCAAAACCTCTATTTTGTTTTCTTTTAAAAACGCTGTTGATCGTTTTGGACTTTCATTAAATGACATCAATACGCACACAACAAAAAGATATAAATTCAGGAATAAATATTTCATATATTTTTTTTATTTCAAAATTTTATTTTTACAATTTATAGAGTGATTTAACAACAAAATATGGACAAAAATTAGTTTTTAACCTGTTTACTTTGCACTATTTTCTTCTATTCCAATAAGATCTAATACCATTTTTGTTGTGAAGGCTAATTCCGGATCCCCGCGCTCTTGCATTGTCTGGCAAAATATTCTGAGACTAGGTTTAAGCTTATGCGTACTTTTTTTACCATTAAGTTCAAGAACAACAGGTTTTTTAAAATCAATAAGTCGGCTATCCAATAAAATGGATGCTTCAGTAAGATTTGTTTGAGCTACAATATTATTTTTTTGAATACTTGTATTCATATTCATTCCAGCTTTAGGAACGTTTGTTTGAAGCCAGAAAAAATGATGAATAACAGTGTCGCTTAGCCTCCAGGCTAATTCAGTCGGTACGGGGTTGCGGACATTGGCATACATTTCTGCTATCTTGTCACGATCTGGCAAACCTGAATGAGGGTGATCAGCAATAATCTGAACCGTCACCGGATATATATCTTTACGGTTGCCGCGAAGCACCTGAATCTCCTTTTGGAAGTTGACAATATTCTTGTAACGACCATACATTGTATCTTTAGAGCCTACCATGGTTGTAAAAACGGTATTACGGAGGGTTGCAGGATTGGCACCATCTGCCAGTGAACTAGCACTAGAATGAATAGCGGCGAAGTAATCAGGCATCTTTGGTCCAATGGCAAAAGCACCATAACCTCCATGTGAATAACCCATAATAAACTTTTTATTAGGATCAACATCGGCAAAAAGCATAAATTGTCTAAGTATCTTCTGGATGAGCGGATAGGTATAACCAGTATAAAATCCGTTCCAGGTATTGTTCGGTGCACGTAAGGCAATGTATATATATCCTCCAACCTCTGGATGATCACGATAATATGTCTGCATGCGGCGCCACTGGCTGTCGTTAAACTCCTGAGTTGTTCCACCCCCACCATGCATGGCTATAAAAAGTCCCCAGCCATTTGCTGGACGTTTACCCACCGTTTTAACACTGTATGGACTGATGTGTTTTTCGAACCGAACCTGATTGCTATCGAAATCCTGCTTGAGCGAATTATGGATAGGCGCTACACGGTAGGATTCCCAGACCAGCTGACGAACAGCCGGCTCATTTTCATTTAAAAGTTTTTCTAGTTTACGTGGAAAAATCCAAGAAGCTTGCTCTATGGCGGATGCCTTAAAAAATGCGATAAGCACATCTTTGAGTTTGGAAGCATCCTCCACTGGGAGCGGGTTGATCATTGCTGGAGAGGTGTACAATGGTTTTGATGGAGCAGGAACCGAGGGTATACCGCTCAAAAAGATGGGTAACTTATCTTCATCTGCAATTCCGCTTGAATAATGTTGATTATACTTTTGGTTCTTATACTCGACCTCCAGCAAATACGTTTTTTGCTTTGGTAATTGGAAAAATAAATGATCATTCATATCTGCAGTATCGCCTTTGCTGATACCATTGAACTTTACATGTATATTCTCGGCATCAGCTATGATAACCCTCGCAGAAACCCGCTCGCCAAGTGGCTTATCATAGACATCAACCATCAGGCTTAATCCAGAGATCTTTACCGGTTTTGCATTTTGGGTATAGCTGTCGGTAACATTAATTGCACTCACGTGGTCTACATCTTTTGCCCAGGAAAGTGGAAAATTAAGGTTTGTTTTTTTGAAACTGGTGGCGTAAATAGCATGGCTCAGATTGTCTTTTATTGCCTTAGAGGCGTTATCAACAAACCATCCGCGATTAAAACCATTGGGATTCTGCTCTGCTGCACCTGTGAAAAGCCAGCTGCCATCCCAAATCTCTACCCATGTATGATTACCACTATTATTACTCCATAGTGGTGTTCCGACGATCCGCGCTGGCACACCTACGGAACGGCAGGCATCCACCAGTAGAATTGATAAGCCAGTACAGGTTGCTACACCAGTTGCCATTGTTTCAAATGGCCCCTGATTGGGGACCCTGCGTTTTGTTGAGTATTTAACCTTTAGAAGTTTGAAGATTTGCTGATTGAGAACCATTGCCGCTTCACCCGGTGTTTTGCAATTCTTTATTAATGGCTGACAAATTTCGTAAAGTCGTTTTCGCCAATCATCACGTGATTCATTTAAGCTCGCATATGGTAAAACATCATTTAAAAAAATATCTACGGGAATACGCTTTGCCCAAGGTACTTCTTGCATAACGGTATAAGTCAAGGCAAGATTATCTAAAAGGAAAACGGCCTTGATAGATTGTAAATCCTGAAGGGACATATTTTCGACAAGAAACTGTATTCCTTCGCGTTGGCCTTCGGACACCTGACAAAGTGCCTTCAACAATTCGATACGATTGTCTCCAGACTTCGATAATGACAATTCCGTTGCATCAGACCACCATTTTTCTGTAGCATTAGCCTTTATTGTCTGAGAAATCCCGCTCATGCAAAAAAAGAGGAGTGGAAGAAGTAAAGCCAGATAGTTGAATGTATTAAAATATGTTTTGCTGTGTTTCTTCATTCTATGCTTATTTTCTTTATTTTTTGGCATCACTCGGAAATATACGAATCAGCATTGCACCGTGACGAGCTACCTTAGCCTTAAAAGACTTGTTAAATTCTCCCACATCTTTTTGACGCCAAAGATCCCGGACTGTTTGATTATCTGAAATGCCGATTTCCTTCCAGTTAACCACTACTGAATTTTCGTATTCGCCACGATTGAATAAACCTACGGCCATAGAACCATCTTCCATCTTCTTGGCCCAAACTTCAACGTTTTCATCTTTGCTGATACGGTGGGCCTGTTTACCCAATG
>NSIB01000056.1 GCA_002737625.1 Flavobacteriales bacterium
CACGGAATTAGTTTGTATCACTTTTTGGGGATGGAGTTCTCTCAGGCGCAGATGATATCGTTGGTATTGATGATTTTGGGTGTAGTGGGTTTTGTTTGGGGTGGAATGGCAAAAGATCGTAAATTGAAATCAGAATAGAGACATGAAAAGGTTGGTTTGTTTTTGTAAGTGGTTTATATTTAAGGCTATAGTCGTTTTTGTGGTAGATAAGCGATTCGCACTGGGTGTGATGGCTTTTCTTTTGTTGTGGATGCCGGCGGTTTCGCAAACGGATGCAGTGCCGGTGGATACCATCGTTGTTACAGATTTTGATCGGATTGATCCCGTTTATGTGTCGGCGAGTATGGATGCGGCCAAGCGAAGGGAGTATTTGATTCTTAAGCGAAGGGTGATTAAGACGATGCCTTATGCCAAGATGGCGGCGATGAAAATGAAGGCGATGGAGGATAAGTTGCAGACGATTCAGGGCCGCAGGGAGCGAAGCAAATATGTGAAGCAGTGCGAGGAGAGCATCAAGAAGATGTATATGGATCAGTTGAAGAACCTCACGATTGGCGAGGGTCAGGTCTTGATGAAGTTATTGCACAGAGAAACGGGCAAGACGAGTTGGGAGATTATGCGGAATTATCGGGGCACAGGCGAAGCGATCTTTTGGCAGGCCTTCGGCAGCATTTATGGACATTCGTTGCTCACAGAATACGATCCGGTCTTGGATTATCAGATTGAGAATATTATTAAGTTGGAGAGGTTGGAGTGATGTTTTAGCCGGATTTCCGCGCCAGCATCCAAATTACCAGCGGTGCACCAATAATTGAAAGGATTGCGTTTACGGGTAAGGTGCTGTTTTCCAATGTGTTGTTGGCGATGATGTCGGCGGCCAAGGTGAGTAATCCCCCAGCCATAGCCGTGGTGAAGATATTTTTTTGATGTGCTTCGGTGCCTTGGATTTTTCGGGAAATATGGGGTGCAATGAGGCCGACAAATGAGATAGGGCCGCAAAACGCAGTGACGATCGCTGCCATGGTTGCGCTTCCAACAATGAGCCAGTTTCTGAGTGATTTGGCAGATTTTCCGGCACTTTCAACGTGGATATCGCCGAGTAAATAGGTGTTGAATGCATGTCGGTGATAGGTGAGTATGAGTCCACCCATAATTGTGGCGCCGAGCAATGGAATGAGTTCTTTGAGTAGGACGCGATCAAAGCTTCCCATGCCCCACATCACAAACTGTTTCACTTGTTGGGCTTGGGCAGTTTGGGTTATGATGTCAACTGCGGCGCCAAAGAAATATCCGAGTACTAGTCCCACCAGGAGGAGGGAGTGCATTTGGGAGAGTTTTTTATGGATTGCAAGTTGGATGGAAAGTACGAGGAAGGCGCCCCCGAGCGCAGCGAGGGGCTGGATGGCAATGTGGCTGAGGGTTTCATTGAGTCCGAGGCTGCTTCCTAGGTAGGTAGTGAGGGCGACACCGAAGGTGGCGCCCGGTGTAATTCCAATCAAAAACGGACCCGCCAATGGGTTTCGAAACAACGTCTGCATCATCAATCCGCTCCATCCCAATGCAATGCCGCCAATCAAAGCACTTAACACACGAGGCAATCGGAGTTCCAAAAATATTTCGCTTTGCCAAAACGCAATCGCATTTCCTTGACTCGGCCATAGGTCGAGAAGAATCAGCCCTATCAATCCCAGACAAACCCAAAAAGAAAAACCCTGCTGTCTACTCATTTGCATCGTTGGTAAAAATACAGAGATTGCGTATCATTCTGAATGATTTTATGCAGATCTCGCAAGACAAGATTGGGGAAAATACAACCTAAATCCCAATAAGAGTTGCTTCCGTTGGGGTTGAGTTTTTTGTTGAAATTGAAAACACGATTTCCTTGTAATGCTTTGATATTCAAAACTCTAGGGTCCATTTCTGTCAAGCATTTTCGGGTGTTGCAATTGTCTGTGTTGATCCAAATATCGGCTAGTTGCATGGCCTGCAATGCTTTTTCTAATCCCACCATATTGCTTCCGCTGCCCTCGGGTTGAAGGGTGATAGGTATGCCTCCCGCATCCAGAATGAACTGACTCATATAGGATTGGCCTTGGGGTACAAACCATTGACCGTTGTATGGGATGTTCATCATAACCGTGGGCCTGTTATTTTTGTTGGATTTGTTTGAGCCCATGTCGGATTTTTTACCCTGATCTGGGTTTGCCGCTTGTTTCGCAATGGCCAAATACTCCTTTGAGATCCCTTGGAACAATTCGGTGCTTTCTTTCGATTTGCCCAATAACCAGCCCATGGCGACAATCCACTCGGCTCTACCCAAGGGGTGAGGTTCGAGGTGATTGTTGCTCCAAATCACAAGGAAGTGGTTTTTGGCGATGCGTTCGATGGTGCTTTTTTCTTGGATGTTAAAGACGTATCCAATGAGTATTTGGGGTTTGAGATTTGCCAATTTTTCGGGTATGATGGGCCCATCTGGAGCGAGTTCTTGCACCGAATCTAGTAGTGATGATGTGTAAATTGCAGGGTGGGCGATGTATTGCTTCGATTCTACGCCAACAATTGATTTTCCTAGTCCAAGCTCTGCCAACATTCCAGTATGTATGGCCGATAAACTCACAATTTTCGACCGATTTTCGATTTTTTGATACCCCTCGATTTTTGAAGAGCTACCCCAACAGAATTTCCCGATACTTAGCATCGAATTGGGGGCGTCGTACACCTCCAGAAAACTATCTGTTTTGGTAAGGCCAATGCGAAATAACTGAGCGTGGCTGTTCTTTATCCACACGATGTCGTCTGGTCCCGATTTTTCGCGTGCATTTTGACATCCATTGAGCATCGAGATAGCGATCAAAATGGTTGCAAATACTAGGCTGGCTCTAAAGGATATCATGCAGTGCTCGAAAATAGTACAAATAATCGCACAGCCCCACAAAGTTTGGTTTGGAACAACGGAAAAAAAGTGCAATTTTGTCTTGTTATGTTGCATCCACTGTTTCGCTTTCGGTATTATATCCTTTTCGGCTTTTTTGCCATCTGGATGTCGTTCTTCGATATGAACAATTTGTTCTTCCGCTATCGCATCGCAAAAGAAGTAAGCGTCTTAGAAGATAACATCGAAGAGCACAAGCAGGCCATCGCAGAGTTAGATCGGCAAAAGAAATATCTGTTTGGCAACGATCGCAATTTGCAGCGTTTTGCCCGAGAGAAATATTTGATGAAAAAAGACAACGAAGACGTGTTTGTGATTGTGGAGGAGGAGAAAGTGGAGGACAATGACAAATAGTGTTTATAAAACAATGTACAATGTGTATTTCTGTTGCCCAGGATGAAATATGTTTGTATCCAAGGAAAACTATAACAAAGCCGAATAAATTATGAATTTCATAGCGCCATCTGCCGAACTCTTACAGCATCTGTTAACCGTGAACGGAGCCATCATGTCCAAACCGATTATTCCAATTTTGGAGAATTTTTTATTCGACATAAGCGATAATCAGTTAAAGATTTACAGCACGGACTTAGAAACCAGCATGACCACCAGTATTACCGTTGAGTCCAAGGAGAATATGAAGGTGGCGGTGCCTAGTAAGATGGTGATTGATATTTTGCGTTCATTGCCTGATCAGGGAGTGGCGTTCAACATAGATCCAAATACTTACGGTATCGAAGTAGTTAATAACAACGGTCGTTACAAAATGGCAGGTCAGGATGGTGTGGATTTTCCAGCCATGCCTGAGACCAATGCCGATGGTAGTTTTACGGTTGCCTCCAATGTTTTGTTGCGCGCCATTAGTAAGACATTGTTTGCTGCGGGGTCGGACGAGTTGCGTATGAATTTAACAGGTTTGTTCTTGGAGTTTAAGGGCGATTCTGTAAATTTTGTTGCCACCGATGCGAATAAATTGGTTCGATTAACGCGTAAGGATATCAATCCAGGCGTTGAAGGCGGCATTTTGATTCCAAAGAAGCCATTGAACTTGTTAAAAACTGCTTTACCTAACGACGAGACTCCAGTTATTATTGATTATAATCGTTCCAATGTCTATTTCACTTTTGGCGATACCCGTTTAATTTGCCGATTATTGGAAGACAAATACCCCGATTATGCGGCGGTAATTCCTCAGGAGAATCCAAATATCATTACCATTTCTCGGATGGCCTTGTTGAGTTCAATCAATCGTATCAGCATTTTTGCGAGCAAGACAACCTATCAAGTTCGGTTAAAGGTTACGGGCAACGAACTGACAATCAGCGCGGAAGATATAGAAATGGCCAACGAGGCGGTGGAAAAGATCCCTTGTGAATTTGAGGGTGACGATATGGAAATCGGTTTCAATGCAAAATTCTTGAAAGAGATGTTGAGCACTTTGGATGGGGATCAAGTACAATTGTGTTTGTCGGCTCCGAACCGTGCAGGTTTGGTAATCCCCAACGAAAACGAGCGCGATGAAGACATTACGATGCTCATCATGCCAATGATGTTGAACAATTACTAAGCAAAAACTGCGCTTCCTACCCGAATGAGGGTAGATCCCTTTTCAATGGCGATATTATAATCGGAGCTCATGCCGATGGATAATTCACAGAAATGGGGATTGTTGGAATAGTACTGAGATTTGATTTCTTGAAAAGCTTTTGCCACTTGGTCAAATTCAGCCTCGATTTGAGATTGATCTTCGGTAAAACTCGCCATCGCCATAATTCCATTAATGGAAATGTTATTTAGATTCATTTGTGTGATCTGCTGAAAAAACGGATGAATTTTTTCTGCTGAGAGTCCGAATTTGGTCTCTTCTTGTGCCACATGCAGTTGGATGAGGCAAGGGATGATGCGATCGTGCTTTTGCGCTTCTTTGTCGATTTCCTGCAGCAATTTTACACTATCTACCGAATGAATCATCGCAATAAAAGGCGTCATAAATTTGACTTTATTGGTCTGTAAATGACCGATGAGGTGCCATTGAATGTCGCTTGGTAACGCCGCAACCCTCTCCAACAATGGCTGCACGCGGTTTTCGGCGAATTCACGTTGACCGGCATCGTAGGCAAACTGGATTTCTTCAATGTCGCGGTATTTGCTCACCACGATGAGTTTGCAATGGGCGGGAATTTTTGCCTGGATATTTACGATATTTTTGGCGATTGTGCTTTTGCGATTCATAGGGTGTTTGCGATGCAAAATTACCGCAGGGATTGTTGTAATTTTGTATTCTTTCCCCATGAAGTGTAGAAATCTCCTGTTTTTAATCTCGATTTTGTTGTTGCTGGCCGTTTCATGTGGTCCTGGGCAGCCCAAACTCGAACAAAAGAAAATGGTTTCAGTGCTTTGCGATGTGATGGTGATGGAGGCGGGTCATCAAGTGAAATACAATTATGGCATTTTACCCGATTCGATTTGGGTTCGCGATTATAGTTTCATCTGTAAGAAGCACGGGGTGAAATACGATGATTTTAAAGCGGAACTGTTGCGGTTAAAAGCCCATCCGGCGGATTTTGATGTTGTGATGGAACGAGTAATCACCCAACTGCAGTTGGCGGAAATGCATGCGAGAAAGGGCAATCGGTGAAGTATCCTGAAGATTTCGAATCGGTTGTAGGATTTGATCAAATTCGTTCGGCCATTGTAGGGCGTTTTAAATATCCCTCAACCCATGATTTGGCATTGAAATGGGAGATGCAAACGGATTTGGAGTTGGTGATTCAGCAGTTGGATTTATTGGATCAAATTGCAAAATTAAATGTTACGTCTCCCAGTGTGTTAAGTTTGCTGGGCGGTGATATTTCGGGTGATATCAAGCATCTGGGAATAGAGAATTATTATTTGGAAGAGCCCTCTTTGAGCGCGGTTCTTCAGACAATCCAAACATATCAAAAATTATCAATTGCATTGCAGGCGCGTTCTTCGGAACTGCCATTGTTATTTGCGTTATTTCCGGTTGAGGATGCATCTAAGTTGATTGTTTTGGCTATGGGTAAAGTGCTGGATGAGTTTGGTGAAATATCGGCTAGGGCTACGCCTCAATACGCGAAAATATCGCAGGAAATCAATCGGTTAGAAGGTGAGGCGAGAAATGTGATGCGTGGGATTTTTAGGGAATGGAAATCGCAGGGATTTACGGCAGAGACAGATGTTACAGTTCGTGAGGAGCGTTTGGTGATACCGGTTTTGGCGGAGTTTAAGCGAAGGGTTCAGGGGTTTGTAAAAGACATATCGGCCACGGGGAAAATTCTATACGTGGAGCCAACACAGATGTTGGAGATGAATAACCGGTTAAAGGAGTTGTTTGCTGAAAAACGGCGGGAGCGGGAGCGGATTTTACGACAGATTACGGCCGAATTATCGCCGCATCAAATCGTACTTGGAGAGATCATGGATCGACTGATTCAAATGGATTTTGCCTTGGCGAAATGGGATTGGTGTATCTCGGAAAAGGCGGAAAGGCCTAAGGTGAGTTCTGTGCCGCAAGTGGTTTTGCGAAGGGCGTATCATCCGGTTTTACGTAGGCAATTAAAGCAATTAAAAAAGGAAGCGATACCCTTGTCGTTGGTCTTGAGTGATCAGCGCATTATGGTTGTCAGCGGTCCCAACGCAGGGGGTAAATCGGTGGTTTTAAAAACCGTTTTGCTCATGCAGTATATGGTTCAGTGCGGGTTGTTTGTGACGGCCGATCCCGAAAGTCGCTTTGGCGTCTTTGAATATTTAGGGATTGATTGTGGCGACGGTCAAGACATTGAGCAGGGTTTGAGTACGTTTAGTGCGCATTTACATCATCTAAAAAACTTGCTTTCTCATTCGTCTGATCGGGCGTTGATTGGCATGGACGAAATTGGGGCCGGTACAGATCCTCGTTTTGGAGCGCCGATCGCTCAGGCGGTTTTGGAGCAGTTGTTGAATGCGGGGGCTTTTGTGATCGCAACAACGCACTTTTCGCAATTGCGAGAGTGGGGCATGGGCATTTCTGAGGTAGTTCAAGCGAGTATGGCCTATGATGCTGAGGCGTTGAAGCCTTTATATCATTTGGTTGTCGGTAAGCCGGGTTCCTCGTTTGCGCTTGAGTTGATGCGAAAAACAGGGTTTGAATCGGATTGGATTGATCGAATCAAAACGTTGGCAGGCAAGCAGATGGGAAAAACGGAGGACTTGATGCTATCGTTGGAAAAACAAAATCAGCAGTTATTGCATCAGGTTGGAGCCTATAATGAAAAGCTGAAGCATTTGGAGGAGTTAACGACATCGTATCAGCAGTTGAAGGATAAGTTGCAGTTGAAACGACAAGAATATTTATTGTCGGCCCGCGACGAGGCAAAGAAATTGTTGTCCGAAACGAATCAGCAAATCGAAAATACGATTCGAGCGATACGCGAACATGGGGCGGAGAAGGAAGCCACTTTGAAGGCCAGAAAGGCGTTGAGTGACTTTAAGGGTGATATGGAATCGGGTCAAAATTTGGGTGCTTCGGTGAAGGGTAAAGGCGCTGGGATGCGCGGTGGGGTTGAGGTGAAGTCAAAAGTTAATGGGTCAACGGTTCAGGCTGGCAAAGGCGGTTTGGGTGCTTCAAATCCGACTTCGGTGTCGGCGAATTCTAAGAGTTTGCAGGTTTCTAGCAGCGATGTGCCTGTTACGAATGCAAAACAATTGGTGCCTGGAGCGTTGGTGAAAAGTACGGCAACGGAGGCGCAAGGTGAGGTGTTGGAAGTTAAGAAGGACAAGGCTTGGGTGGCATTTGGTATAATCAAAATGTGGGTACCGATTGGTGAATTGTTGCTGACAAAAAAGCCGATGGGTGGCAAGTCTGAAAAGACGGGTAAAACGGGTGGTTATCAGTGGGTAGAACGGCAATCATTATACAACACGAAGATTGATGTGCGTGGAAAGCGAATGGAGGAGGCGACACAGGAGGTCTTGATTTGGTTGGAGGAAGGCTATTCTTTGGGGCATGAACAATTGAAAATTGTTCATGGCAGAGGCGATGGTATTTTGCGCAAAGGGTTGAAAACGCTGCTGAAGACGGTGAATTTTGTGCGTAGCTATCATCATGAAACGGAGGCCGAAGGGGGCGACGGGGCTTTGATAGTGCAATTATTGTAAAACATTTTTTCTCTATTGGATTTATTGCCAAGGGTTGAGCGACTTTGGAGGATAGCGAGTATTTTTGTAAAAATATGGCCATTATTCTCGATGGTAGCATTGCTGCCGCCTCAATTAGAACAGAAATCGCTGAAGCGGTGAAGTCAAGTGTTGCTAAAGGTAATCGTCCTCCCGGTTTGGTCGCGATTTTGGTGGGTGAAGACGGTGCAAGTCAAACCTATGTGGGTGCTAAGAAAACGGCCTGCGATGAGGTTGGATTTGCGGGTGATGTACGTCGTTTCGCCGCCGATATTTCAGAAGCCGATTTGTTGGCAGAAATCGAAAAGATCAATTGCGATGAGACCATAGACGGATTAATCGTTCAATTGCCATTGCCAAAGCACATTTCAGAAGAAAAAGTAACCCAAGCCATTTTGCCGGGCAAAGACGTAGATGGGTTTCATGATATTAACATGGGTAAGTTGGCCAAGGGCGATGAGACCGGGGTAAAACCCGCTACGCCTTATGGAATTACCTTGTTGATGAAGCATTACGGTATCGAAGCATCGGGTAAACATGTGGTTGTGGTTGGAAGAAGTAATATCGTTGGACGTCCGATGAGCATGCTGCTCTCTGCGGCGGCTACTTATGGAAATGCTACATTAACGCTTTGTCATAGTCGTACCAAGGATTTGGCATCGTTCACCCGCATGGCGGATATTTTGGTTGTTGCTTTGGGCAAGCCTGGATTCGTTACTGCGGATATGGTGAAGAATGGTGCAGTGATTATTGATGTGGGTACAACTCGCGTTGACGATCCAAGTCGTAAAAGTGGTTGGAGATTGCGTGGAGATGTGGATTATGATGCAGTATTAGATAAGGTGAGCGCCATTACCCCAGTGCCAAAAGGTGTGGGTCCAATGACGATTGCGGGTCTGATGATGAATACGTTAGAAGTGTACAAAGCCAAGTTTGCATGATGCAATTTCCTGTGATGGAACATTTTTACACCATCCAGGGCGAAGGTGTTCATGCGGGCAAGCCGGCGTACTTTGTGCGTTTGGCAGGTTGCGATGTCGGTTGTGTTTGGTGTGATGTAAAAGAAAGCTGGCCAACGGAAGGTTTTCCGATGCATACGGTTTCTGAGATTTGCGATTGGGTAAAAGCCACGGCGGCACAAATTGTTGTGATTACGGGAGGTGAACCCGCGATGTATGACTGTAATTCCTTGGTTGATGCTCTGCATTTAGAGGGGTATCGAGTGCATGTTGAAACTTCAGCGGCCTATCCATTGCAGGGGAATTATGATTGGGTGTGTATTTCGCCAAAGAAATTCAAGCAACCTTCGGCGGGTGAAATGGGTAAGGCACATGAGTTAAAGGTTATCGTGTTTAATGATTCCGATTTTGAATGGGCTGAAAAATGGGCCGCGACTTGCTCTGATGATTGTGCTTTGTTGCTGCAACCAGAATGGGAAAAACGGGACAAGATGATGCCCAAAATTATTGATTACGTGAAGGAGAATCCTCGTTGGAGAATTTGTATTCAGACCCACAAGATCATTAACGTGCCTTAATTTTACTCGAAAGGACACTCGATTTTTGGGTGTGTAACTTGCTTTTGTTGGTTTTGGTACGTGGATTGCGTAGTACCTATTTTTGTAAATATGCGATATTTCGTGAAAGGACTGGTTTTGCTGCTGACGCTGTTGGCAATGACGTCCTTCCGAAGCATGCCCGAGCCTCCCAAAAAACCCAAAATCAACCCCTACGATTTGTCGGGATATTCCCGTTTTAGTGATACTACAGCGTTTCAGATCGACAGTTTTTTTCGCAGGATGTATCGCTATGGGATATTTAACGGGACGTATTTGTTTCATAAGAACGACAGTCTGTGTTTTGGCGCGATGGGTTATGCCACATTTTCTCAGTTGGATTCATTGAAGCCGGCAGATTTGTTTCAGTTGGCCAGTGTTTCTAAAACCTTTACTGGCACGGCGATGATGATGTTGGTCCAAGATGGGTATTTGAAATTATCGGACAGTGTCCATTGGTATCTTCCGGAATTAACGCGCAGGAATTTGAGTTTGCAGAATCTTATCAGTCATAGTAGCGGACTACCAGATTATTTTTACTTTAATATGAAAGCATGGGAGGATCCCAAAGCCCATTTGACGAATGAGGATGTGGTGCAATTGTTGAATGCGCAGCCTATCAATCATTTTGCGAAGCCGGGGAAGTATGATTACTGTAATAGCAATTACGCTTTGCTCGCGCTGATTGTGGAACGACAGACGGGTGTTGAGTTTAGAGAGTTTGTAAAGGATCGAATCATGAATCCTAGTGGGATGAAATATTCCCATTTGTGCAATTTTGATAGTTTGGGATTGGTGAATTATACGGTGCAGGGGTATGATAAAAAGCATGTGTTTGCCGACAATATTTACAACGGTGCGATGGGTGATAAAGGGGTCTATTCCAATGTTTTTGAGATGTTGTCATTGGACCAAATGTTAAGGACAGATTATTTGTTGCATTCGGATATCAAAAATCAGATGGTAATGCCGCAAACCGCGGTAAGTGCCGATGCGTTTTATGCCAATGGTTGGCGGGTGAAATGGATTAACGGACAAAAATGGAGCTTTCACAACGGTTGGTGGAAGGGTTTTAGGACGTATTATTGGCGATGTTTGGATGAGGACAAGTGCTTTGTTGTTTTGACCAATAACGTACAAGGTCCATTTTTAAAAACCATCGATATGGTAGGTCTGCTGAAGTAACTGATTCTCTTTGGTTGAATTCACCTTGGAAATTCCTAATTTTACGAAATTAATTGATGGAAACGGGTATGAATTCACGGAGACTAGGTCGTTTGTTGCGTTTCATTTTTGCAGAGTTGGGGTTAATGGTCTTTTCGTTAATGCCATTATTATCTCAAACCCCTTCAACGGGTAGTTCAACTTCCGGGTTGGTAAAGTCAAAGAAGCCAATGGAGATGCCACTGGTTGATACTACCATCAAATGGGTGCAATTGATGTTGTCGCCGCGACCTAATTATTATGAAGTGAAACGCGCTTTTGATCAACATTTTGGAGGTGTGGTGCCATACAAAGGGCAGGGATATAAGATTTTTAAGCGCTGGGAATATCGGGTGATAAATCACTTGGATAGTGCGGGATATGTGAATTGGAATTTTGGTGTGATGGATGAGTTGGCAGGTAATTTAGTGAGTGGTAGTTCATCGGCTGGTTCGGGTTCTGGAAGTGGCACAGGTTCCGGCAGCGGAAGCAGTTCAGGAAGTGGCGGGCCCGCCGGGGGTAAGTCGGTCAATGGTCTGAATGGCGGAAAACCGGTGGCGCCCGCCACATGGTGCCCCACCGCCGGTAGGTGGTCGGCGGTGGGGCCCCTGAAGCATCCCTACAACCAATCATCACAACCCACAGGAACCGGCAGGATCAATGGAATCGCCTTTCATCCCACCGATACCAATACCATTTTTGCAACTGCTCCCCAAGGCGGTGTATGGAAAACTACAGATTATGGTGCCAACTGGAATCTGTTATGGGGCGCTGGGAATGGGGCTAAATCAACATCAACAACCCCTTCAAATCCCTTTTTGACAATTGGAGCGAGTTCCATGGTGATATCGTACAGAAATCCTGATACGATGTATATCGGTACGGGTGATAGAGATGCTGGAGATGCTCCTGGCTATGGGGTAATCATGTCGACTGATGGAGGAAAAACGTTTGTTTCTCGCAATTCAGGCTTTGGGAATTATCCGGTAAATCGTTTGGTGATGCACCCAAAAAATTCGGCTGTACTATTGGCGGCGAATAATTTAGGGATTTCGAAGTCGACCAATTCTGGCAAAGATTGGAACCCCTCAATTCTTCCTGGTTTGACAACTGCCAATTTTACGGAACTGGTTTATCATCCTTACAATCCAAACATTGTTTACGCCAGCGGGAATGGTGCTTTTTATCGAAGTGCCGACGGAGGTGATAAGTTTACACAAATTGCCAATGGGTTGCCAATCACGGGAATGCAAAGAGGACAAATTGCAGTGTCAAAAGCAGATCGCAGTAGGGTCTACTTCCTTGTCGCCGTGGGGTCTCGTTTTCAAGGATTATATCTTTCCATAGATAGTGGACTGAATTTTATCAAACAAAATACTTCGCCTGCCAATATTTTGGGATACAGTGAATTAGGGAATGATGGTTCCGGTCAAGCCTGGTACGATTTAGACATTTCAGCAGATCCATTCAATGCCAAAACGGTTTACGTACATGGAATCAATATTTGGAAATCGACAGATGCGGGTGTCACTTTTAAAATCTGTGGGCATTGGGTTGGCGCGGGTGGTGCGGATGATATTCACGCCGATCAGCATATTGGAGAATTTGACAATACTGGTAAAACCCTGTTTGCGGGAAATGATGGCGGGGTATATTACTCGAGAAATGCAGGCAAAACCTGGGTGAATATCACCAATGG
>NSIB01000057.1 GCA_002737625.1 Flavobacteriales bacterium
TTCAGCCACGGCAGAAGCGAGCAAATCAGAATCTAGTTCATCCAGTTTTTTGCGAATTTCCACGTTACGACTCACGATAATCAACCCGTGACTTACCCGCAGAAAATTGACGAACGCAACCTTTTCAGTGCTGCTAATGCTATACACTTCTAAATCACCGAGAACGGTGCTTACAATGGTACTTTTAGATTGATATCGCTCCAAGGAATCCAACTTCTCTTTAAACTCATGGGCCCTTTCAAATGCCAATTCAGCGGCCGCACTCAACATCAAATCCTTCAAATGTCGTTTCACCTCACCCAAATTCCCTTTCAATAAGTATTTAATATGGGCGATGCTTTCGTTGTACGATGATTCGGTTTGATGCGCTTCACATGGGCCCAAGCAGTTCCCCAGCTGATATTCCATACAAATTTTGTGTTTGCCCGCGGCTACGCTCGCGGGCGTCATCCCAAAATTACAATTCCGGGTGGGATACAATTTCTTCACCAAATCCAATACCGTGTGCATTACCTTCACATTGGCATAAGGACCATAATAATCAGAACCATCACGAATCGGATTCCGCGTTGGGAAAACCCTCGGAAACCGCTCCGCCGTGATCCGAATGTAAGGATAGGTCTTATCATCCTTTAATGAAATGTTGTACCTCGGCTGAAATTCCTTAATTAAACTGTTCTCCAACAACAACGCATCCATCTCAGTATCAACCACCGTGTATTCAAAATACTGAATCTTACTGACCAAAATAGCCGTTTTGCGATTCTCGTGCTGCTGTTTGGTAAAATAACTCGTGACTCTCTTTTTGAGGTTTTTGGCCTTTCCTACGTAGATAATTACATCCTCCGCATCAAAATACTTGTAGACCCCCGGCGAGTCGGGCAACGACTTAATCAATTTACTCAAATGCGCGGGGACCATAACACAAAATTACGCGCAAACCCCTATCAATGGGTGCCAATTTCTACGTGACGTGCACTGACAGTTTCCCCAAAGAACAACGACGCCTGGAAATCAAATGTACTTGCATCGTCAGTGGTCACAAACTCACACTTTCCGCCACGCATCAACCCCGATTCTATCTCAGAATGACGTGATAAATAATCTTGTAATTTATCTGCAACGATGCCGCCTTGTGTTACCAACCGAATCGAAGAAGGGACAAATTTCTTAATCGTCTCCATCAACAGCGGATAATGGGTGCAAGCCAGTAACAATGTATCAATGTTGGGATTCCGCACCAGAATTCGATCCACATGTTGCTTCACGAAATAGTCCGCGCCTTCGCCTACCATTTGATTGTGCTCCACCAAATAAACCCACATCGGACAAGCTTCTTGCTCCACCAAAACCGAAGGATAAAACTTAGCAATTTCCTTGGGATACGATCCCGATGCCACCGTCCCTGCTGTACCCAAAATACCCACAACTCCCGTTTCAGAATACGCACCAATCGATTCGGTAGTAGGTCGAATCACGCCCAAAACCCGCTTGTGATCGTTCCGATTTGGCAAATCCACCTGCTGTATCTGTCGGAGCGCCTTCGCTGAAGCCGTATTACAAGCCAAAATCACCAAATCACAACCCTCATCAAACAACCAATTCACACATTCCAAAGTGTAATGATACACCGTCTCAAACGAGCGATTTCCATAGGGAGCACGGGCATTATCGCCAAAATACAAATAATCATATTCCGGCAAAACATCAACGATGCACCTCATCACAGTGAGACCACCGTAACCCGAATCAAATATGCCTATTTTGCCCTTTTTCATAAAACAAAGGACTGCTGAATAATCAACAGTCCTTCAAATGTATTGCAATCAAATGAATTACTTTTTCAACAAGGCTGCCATTACAGCACCTGTGATGTCATCTGCGGGATTAGCGCTCCATAAAACAATGCTCTGAGAATTATCGATCACGTGCGCATAGCCCTTAGCCTTTGCAACATCACCAGCCGTTTTCTTTACCAATTCCAAAATGGGATTATACAAACGAACTTGCTCTTGCTGAATTTCTGCTTTGTAAGCCTCTTGGGTTTCTTGAGCCTCTTGTTGCAAACGCTGAAAACTCTTTTGAATCAATTCCAATTGTGCGGGAGACGCTTTCAAGGCTTGCTTGGTTTGGTATTCCTTCTCTTTGCTTTGCATTTCTGATTCCAAATCCTGTAGACGCTGCATATAGCCTTGCTCAATGGCAGCCAATTTGGCCATTACTGAATCTTTCATTGGCAAAGTATCCACTACCTTCATGGTATTGATAGTAGCAATTTTCTGCGCTTGTGCGATGGAACCCATTGCCATAAATACGGTCATGGCAATCAATAGAATGGTTTTTTTCATGTATATCAAATTTAGTTTTTGTTAATTGTTATCGTCCTGATTTCCATTGGGCGATGTACCATTTGGAACATTCCCCTTGGGCGTTGGCATATTGGGCTTCAAACCACCCGGACGTGTTTGGGTATTTGGATTTGCAGGAGTGGCAGTTGCACCAGGCATATCCTCTGTTGGAATTCCTAAAGCTTCCATCACTTCCAATGTTTTGTCATACTTCTGATCCGCATAAAGCATCAATGCCCCACCGGATTTGTCAAAAATATAGGCATAACCCTCTTTTTTGGCGACGTTCTGAATGGCATCGTATACTTTGTCTTGCAAAGGCTTCACCAACCTAGCACGCTCCTGATATAGTTCTCCCGTTGGGCCAAATTTTGTTTCTCTAAATTTAATCAACTCAGACTCTTTCTGTTCGATGGCCTCTTTTTTCTGACGGCGTTTGTCGTTGGTTAACAAAATCTCTTCCGCCGTAAAATCGCGATACATCTGCTCCAAAGACGACTGCATCAATTGAGCCTCCCCTTGATATTTGGCCGCCAAATCATCCAAATCCTTCTGCGCCGCTCTATATTCTGGCAACTTCGCCAATATCACATCTGAATCCACGAATCCAATCACCTGACTCTTCTGGGCCTCCATTAGACCCAAAATCAACATCATGCAAATCAAAAGGAATTGTTTTTTCATTTTTATTGATTTGTCAAACCGCATGCCAAAATTCATTAGTGCACGAAAATATCGAATTTTATTGGATTTACGGATGCTCTAACAAAATTGAAGGCGTTACGATAATATTACTTTTATGTAAATCCCGATCAGTGAACTGAATTGTAAATCTCACCGTGTCGCCCCGATACTGAAAAGGCCTCGCAGGAATATTCAAAACTAGATTTCCATGCACTGCTTTGCTGTGTCCAGTGGGTGTGATATTCCTGATTCTCTCGTGTAAAACAAGCGTGTCTGAAAGGACCAGCAAAGGATTCATAGGATTCACCCAAGTAACACCAATTTTCTGTTGATAATAGACCTTCAGATTATAAAATTCCGTTTGTTTTTTGCCAAATGGAGGCATCGTATCTGCATCGTCTAATCCCAAATCCCCATCGCTGTCTTCATAACCTAGGTCGATTTCTACAAAACTGTCATACCCATAACCACTATTGAACTTATAAATACCCAAAAATGTCAGTTTGGGAACAGCGGAGACATTATCTTTGTTGGGTTTACACGAGATCATAGTCCCTGCCACGCCCAGCATGACGGAAACCATTGAAAATATCGAAAACTTATTCCACATCCCTTTGTCCAAATTTAATGATTGGGCTCAGTTAATTTTCCAATTCCAACAAAAAAACAATTCCATTTTCGCCGAATGGCATCGACTTTACCCACCAACATCAGGCGAGTTCACTTTTTTGCCAATCGCATTTTTCAAAAGCCATCCAATCAGCAGCGCATCAAGACCTGCTGAAATAACATTTAGCAGCTCTGGGACTAAAGGAAATACACCATCACTGCACCTTGTGGCTGATCTAAAAATGTATGAGGCCAGTTTCACCAAAGGGTTTGAATTACTGTACGGACCCATTCAGAATTACTGTATTATTGGATTGCTACCGAGCTATCTCGAAAGAACAGGGTCGTCTTTGATTTATATGGTGGACCATTTCATCAAGAAAGGCAAACCGAACAGTGGTTTCTTTTTAAACGAATATGAAATGGTAGTCAAAATCATCCAAGACAACGAAAGTCGAAATCAACCCACGCTATTGCTAGGAGTAACATTTGCGATGCTGGAAATGATAAAATCCATTCCTCAACAACAATGGAATCATACAATTGTAATGGAAACCGGAGGCATGAAAGGCCGGGGACCTGAAATCACGCGAGGTGAGCTGCAAAACCAATTAACAAAACATTTGGGTGTACAGCATGTCCATTCAGAATATGGAATGACAGAGCTATTGAGTCAGGCGTATTCTCAAAAAAACGGAAGATTTCATTGTCCGCCTTGGATGAAAATATGTATCCAAGATCCCGCCGACCCTCAACAATGGTTCGGACATGAAAAAACAGGTCGTATCTGCATTATTGATTTGGCAAACGTTTATAGCTGCTCATTTATCGCAACGGACGATTTGGGAAAAACGCATGATGATGGAAGTTTCGAAGTACTAGGCAGAATCGATTTTAGCGACCTTAGAGGCTGCAATCAATTGGCAATCGGTTAATCCTCGTCCTCGGTTGGAATTTCTATCACCTGCTCAGTCAATTCTTCCTTGGCATTTAAAAAATTCTCCAAGCTGAGAATCATCGCAGGCAACAAGAACAAATTCGCCGCCATGCCTGTAAGCAATGTTAAACCTGTTAGCCAGCCCAATGCTTGGGTTCCTTGAAAATTAGAAAATGTAAAAATTAAGAATCCTGCACAAATGGCAACCATGCTATAAATCATACTTAATCCTACTTCAACAATTGTCCCATTGAGCGCTTCTCTTACAGATTTATTAAGTTTCACTAGCTCTCGTCTAAAAGTAATAATGAAGTGAATCGTTGCATCCACCGTAATCCCAAAAGCGATACTAAACACCAAGATGGTTGATGGTTTCAGCGGCACATCAAAATAGCCCATCGTACCGGCCGTAACGAGCAAAGGAATTATATTGGGAATTACAGCAATTACAATCATCCGAATGGAGGGAAACAAGAATCCCATTGTAATTGTGATAATGATCAATGACCAAAACGTTGCACTGCCCAAACTACCAAACAAATAAGAATTGCCTTTGAGGAACACCGCAGAAGTACCTGTAACCTGAACCAAATACTCATCCTTCGAGAAAATCCTATCGATGATTACCCTAACCTCCTTATTGATACTATCCAAAGAGAGCGACCCCACATCTTTAATTTGATAACTGATGCGCAATCCAGTTCTGCTGCTATCGATCAAACCAGACATCATTCCATTCTTTTCGTTTGATTTTGTTACTGGCATCCGACCCATAATATCGGCCAAGTCCAACGCATTCGGCATACGATAAAAAGCAGGATCGCCCTCGTTTACCGTTTGATTGGCGTATGATACCACTTCCACAACCGACATCGGCTTAGAGAATTCTGGGTATTTTTTCAGGGCACGCTGCAACCGATTTACTTTATCCAAGGTTTCAAATGTGCCAACATCTCCGTCATCGTGGGTGCGCACAACAATTTCATAGGGCATCACCCCGTTATAATGCTCCTGGAAGTACAATAAATCCTGGTACATCTTAGAACTTCGTGGCACATCATCCACCATGTAAGCCAAGGGATGTAGACGGAAAACAAACGTGGTGCTTAACACAGTTAAAGCAATAAACCAGAAATATATTCTTCGTTTATGATTAAATACCATAAACTTCACCCATCCTAAAAACTGATTGATATTTTTATTATCGAGGTGAGCAATTTGTTTATCAGATGGAACGGGCAAAAAACTATATAAAATAGGTATACCAATGATATTGATAAAGAATACCAAGTTGATAGTAATAAACGAAACCACACCATACTGCTCTAGCATCTGTGTCTTAGTGAAATAAAATGTACCAAAACCAACCGCTGTAGTAAAGTTGATTAGGAATGTGGCTACCCCAACGCGTGAGATAATCCTCGACAGCGCCTTGGCTTTATTCCCATGTTTGCGATATTCTTCGTGGTATTTATTGATGAGATAAATGGCATTTTGAACACCAATCACGACCAGCAATGGCGGAAGCGTTCCCGTAAGCAAGTTTAGTTTATAACCCAAAAATCCGCAAACACCAAACATCACTAACACCCCAATTGCAATAAATACAATGGCGATGGCCAACGTACTAAAACTTCGGAAAAATACCAAAATCAAAATGGCTGTTACCAAAAATGCAATCACCGTAAAGAGTACCATTTCACTTTTTACCGTGGTCGCCATCTCAGTCCTAACATACGGCAATCCACCGATATGCATTTCGGCACCAGAAAAGTCTTCATATTCCTCGGCTGTTTTTTCGATGCTACGAATCAATCCAATCCTCTTTTCTGATTCCTGGGCCTTGTTGTCGAGCACCAATAACACCAAAGCAGAATTGGTATTTTTGTTATACAACATACCCTGATAGAATCGCATATCCAAGAATTTATCTCGGATGCTATCTACTTCGGCTTGGGTAGTAGGCGCATGGGTGAATGCAGGTTTGATTTCAAATTTACCTGCCGTATCCTTACGCAAATCGAATAAGCGCGTAGGGCTGATGACTTGGTTAACGCCGGGGATATTCGACATGTCTTCACACATCTTATAATAGGCCCTGAAGTTCTTAAGTTCAAAGAGTTTATCACTATTAAAACCTACAACAACTTTGTTATTGTCTAGGCCAAACGTTTTTTGAAATTTCTGATACGCCAAGAAATCTGCATCGTTACTTGGCACAAGTTTTTGCATTGCATACTCCAACTTAACTTTTGTTGCATAGTAGCCCATCACTCCGGTGAAGGCTACAATCAATATCAAGAAAAGTGCGCGCTGCTTAAGAATAAAGCTTGCTATTTTATCCCACATAGATGCTTCAAAGGTACTGATAAAAAAATAAAGGGTCGCCCGAGGGCGACCCTTTACAAATATTAGAAGTAAAAGATTACTCAGCTACAACATCCAAAGTGATGCTGGCGTTGATATCCTTAAATAAGTTGATGTTTGCTTCGTAAGCTCCGATAGATTTAATATCATCAAAAACAATTTTACGGCGGTCTACATCAAACCCTTTTTCTTTCAAGGCATTGGCAACTTGTAAACTGGTAACTGAACCAAAAATCTTGCCACTAGCACCTGCTTTTGCAGATAGGTTGATGGTTGATCCGTTCAATTTTTCAGCCAATGTTTCTGCATCTTTACGCAATTTGTCTGTTTTGAATGCACGCTGACGCATGTCTTCGGCTAACATTTTCAATGCGCCTTCGTTTGCCAATTTTGCTTTTCCTGAAGGTATCAAGAAGTTCCTTGCGTATCCGTCTTTTACAGCAACCACGTCATCTTTATGACCTAGGTTTTTCACGTCTTGGGTGAGAATGATTTTCATGTGTCTTCCTCCTTCTTATTTTAAACCATCAGCAACGAAAGGCAACAACGACAGGTGACGTGCTCTTTTAATTGCTACAGAAATTTTACGTTGATACTTCAAAGAAGTACCGGTGATACGACGTGGCAAAATCTTGCCTTGCTCGTTGATGAACTTCAATAAAAACTCGCCGTCTTTGTAGTCGATGTATTTGATACCGTGCTTCTTAAAACGGCAATACTTCTTCTTTTGCAGAACCTGCGGAGTTTGATTGAAGATAAAGTTAGTTTCTTTGCTCATAGTTCGTCCTCCTTGATTTCGATTTTCTTTTTCACAACCACTTTGGCTCCTTGGGGAGTTACTGTGCGAAGCTCACCATTGCGCTTGCGTTGATTAAAATCAACACCCCAACGGTCTAACTTCACAGTGAGGTAACGCAAGATGCGTTCATCGCGGCGAAAAACCAATTCAAAAGACTTGATAAATTCAGGGTTTGCCTGAAATTCGAACAAGTGATAAAATCCCGTGCCTTTTTTCTGGATAGGGTAGGCTAGTTTGGTTAGTCCCCAATTTTCTTCGTGGACTAACTCCCCTCCATTGCCGGTGATCAACTCTCTGTAGCCTGCAACAGCATCTTTCATCTGTTGTTCAGAGAGCACGGGTGTCAAAATGATCACGGTCTCGTACTGGTTGGTATTCATTTGGCTGTAAATTTAGGGCTGCAAAAATACGGCTTTATATTCAATCCTACAAGTGTTAACACACTTTTGTTGGATTCCCATTTTACGGAACAGGGTCGTACCCGCTCCCACCCCATGGACCGCAACGGCCAATCCGCCGAATTGTTAACCAAATGGCTTTGAAAAAGTGATGCTTTCTAAATGCCTCAACCCCGTATTGACTGCAGGTAGGCGTGAAACGACAGGCATTAGGGAGCAATGGGGAAACTGCTACTTGGTAAAATTTTAATAAAAAAATGGGCACAAGCGACATCACCCACCGCAGTCCCCGAACCCCGTTTTTGGATTGATCTACACTCCTCGATTCTTCGCTATGTGTTTTTTTCGAGCACATCCAATATTTTTTGCTGCAATACCTTGTACGATTTTTCCAACGACTTATAATCCGGCAACTCACTCCCCGTATACATCAATGCAATAGCCAAAGTTTTGCCTTTGGCATCAAGTGCACCATACAAATCCATCTTGTAATGGCGATATAACTCCCTTAACCGGCGCTTGATAAAATTCCGATCCACTGCCCGCTTGAATTTTCGCTTACTCGCAGTAAAAACAACCTGCGCTGGAACACCTTTCAACGGTAAGGGTGTGAAATACAAATTGGCACGAAGTGGGTATTTAGAAACAAAAACGCCCGACCCAAAGAGCCCGGCGAGAATATTGACATTAATCAGTTTTTCGGACTTCCCAAAAGCCTTTCCCAAACGATATGGCAACAATGTTTGAGTCATTGCCTATTTACGCAACAACGGCGATTAGCCCTTGTGACTGCGCTCGTGAGATACAGTAAGACTGGCACGACCACGTTTGCGACGAGCTGCCAATACCCTACGGCCATTGCTTGTAGCCATGCGCTCACGGAATCCGTGACGGTTTTTACGTTTTCTAGTAGAGGGTTGGTAGGTGCGTTTAGTCATGATTGAAAATACTTAAAAGGGCTGCAAATATACAATGATTCAAACTACTTTGCAAGTATCCCCACTTTTTTTTCAATACGCAACACTATCTTTAAAATTGCTGAATAATCAACCGCAATATTCCGAAAACTCAGGCTTTCCCAAATGAATTTTCTGGACTGCAGCAGGCGGCCAAAATTAACCTGTTCGCCCGAGAATACCCCAGGAGCAAATTTATTAATTACCCATTGTAATACAACTCTCTAATGAGGCCACGAAGAAATCTATAAACAAGTCAAAAGTTTAACTCACTTAAAATTCCACATTTTCAGCAGTGGTATCAAGGAGAAAAAACTAGTGCACAACTGTCAGTTTTTTCCGCTTGGCAAAGAGTGTTTTTCCCATTCTATGATCCATGCAAAAGGCATTATCACCGGGGGTGGATTTGAAACCCCAGCAGAAGCATTGTATTTGGGGAAGAAAATCATGGTGATCCCCATCAAAGGACAATATGAACAAAAATGCAATGCAGAAGCACTCCGTGAATTTGGAGCGGAGGTAATCAGCGAAATCGACATACATTTTGGGGCTACTATAGACCGGTTTTTTCATGAACCCAAGGAAACTACCCAGCGATACTTTCAAGATTCCACAAACGAAGGAATTGTAGACCAATTGATGAAAATCGCAATCAAGGCACTACACAACTATAAGCGTCAAGAAACGTCGCTCCCAGCAGAAACCGAAGCATTCGCCGCGCCGGCTGCCAGCAGCTTGGAAATTTGAACCTCAATTACATCATCCTCAATCTTCTGAAATAACAACCCCGGACTTCCCAATTGATGTCCAGCCGCCAACTCAAACCAAACCCCGTCCACACCATCGCCCGCCATCCAAAAATCCTTCCTTGCCTTTGCATCCGGATTCACCTGCAATTGAGCCAATAACCTTCCGCTAGCCTCTGGCATAAAAGGCTCCATCAACATCGCCATATTATACAGCACATGAACTGCCTCACTGAGCACCTGCGCCGTTCCGCTAGCATCTGTTTTAACCAATTTCCATGGTTCGTGTTCCGCCAAATATTTGTTACCCAAACGCGCCAATTCCATCACCTTAAACTGAGCATCCCTGAATTGATAGTGATTTAACAATTTCACCACTGGGGCAATATAATCCTCGACCATAGGATGTTTTCCACCCACCACTCCGCTGCGATCAAACAGACGATAATTTGCCTGAACCACATCAACCGTAGGGATCAAACCCTGGTAATATTTCTGCATCAATACCAATACCCGATTGGCAAAATTGCCCATAATACCTACCAGTTCAGAATTTACGCGGATTTGATAGTCCTTCCAAGTAAACTCACTGTCCTTGGTTTCTGGTGCAATTGATGTTAATACATAACGCAACTCGTCCTTCCGATTCGGCATCTCCTCCAAATATTCATTCAACCACACCGCCCAATTTCTGCTCGTCGATATTTTCTGTCCCTCCAAATTCAAAAACTCATTGGCAGGAACCTGCTCCGGCAACACATACCCATCGCCGCGCAAATGCAACATCGCGGGGAATATGATACAGTGAAACACAATATTATCCTTACCAATAAAATGAATCAACTTGGAATCCCCCGTCCACCACTGCTCCCAATCATCCGGCCTCAACTCTTTGGTTGCCGAGATGTACCCAATGGGCGCCTCAAACCAAACATACAAAACCTTTCCATCCGCACCTTCCAAAGGAACCGGAACACCCCACTCCAAATCTCTTGTCATGGCTCGCGGACGCAAACCCTCGTTCAACCAACTCTTGCACTGACCCAAAACGTTGCTCTTCCAACCGCCTTTACTACCAATCCAATCATTCAAAAACGATTCCTGAATCTCATCCAATGGCAAATACCAGTTGATCGTTTCACGCGTCACGGGAACCGTTCCACTCAACGCCGATTTGGGATTCAAAAGCTCGGTAGGACTCAATGTAGAGCCACATTTCTCGCACTGATCGCCATAAGCACCCTCATTCTTACAAGAAGGACAAGTACCCACGATGTATCGATCGGCCAAAAACTGACCCGCCTGCTCGTCAAAATATTGCTCAGAGCGAATCTCTTTGAAAGCCCCTTTGTCGTATAAATTCTTAAAAAACGCCTGCGATAAATCCTTGTGCGTTTGATTAGAAGTCCTTGAATAAATATCAAATGAAATCCCTAAATCCCTGAAAGAATCACCAATGATCTTGTGATACCGATTCACCACATCTTGAGAAGTAACCCCCTCTTTTCTCGCCCTCAAAGTAATCGGCACACCATGCTCGTCGCTCCCGCAAATAAACAAAACCTCTTCTCCCCGCAACCGCTGAACACGGGCATGAATGTCGGCCGGAATATAAACTCCCGCCAAATGCCCAATATGAACGGGGCCGTTGGCATAAGGAAGTGCTGCTGTAATGGTAATTTTTGACATTGAACTGCAAAGATACTTTTAGCGCGAATAAATCTGAAGGTATTTCTGCACGCTTTGTTTGTAATAGGGTTTGAACGCCGGTTGGATTTTCCTTAACGATTCCCTTTCCTCCGCTTTTTTCCGCATTGCCTCTTTAATATTTTCCGGCACCTCAGGAATATAATTCCCTGGATTGTTCGATTCGCGTTTGTCCTCCTGATCCTGCTTTCGATCCGCTTTTTCGTTCTCCAACAAGCGCGTCATGATTTGCTTCTGCCTCTCAATCGACTGGGGTGTAATTTTCCCATTAACGATGTCTTTCTCCTGCTGCTCCATCATTTTCTCCACCTCCTGAAGTCCGTTCGATAGTCCCTGTTTTCCCTCCTGACCCAATTCTTTTCTCAGCTGCTCCACCTGCCTCCTTAATGCCTCCTGCATCAAAGCCATTTTTGCCAAATCTTCATTCAGCGATCGCTGTCCGTCCTGTGACGATTCGACCTGCGAACCCGGCGTTTTTGGACTACCCTGCTCCCCTTGTTTGCCCGACTCCCCCGGTTTACCGCGTTTCTGTTGTTGCATTTTTTGCAACTGCTCACCCAAAGCCTTTTGTGCATCAGACAATTTACCGCCTGGCTTGGGTTTCCCACTCTTGCCCTTTCCGGATTTGTTGGGATTATTACAACTCTTATCGCCGTCCTTCTTTTGATCACTCTGCATCTGCTGTTGCATATTTTGCAAACTTTCCATCAGCATATCGGCCAAATTATTTAATCCCGTCATTACAAACTGCTCATGAACCGCCGCACCGCGAGAATTTCTCACTTTCATATTGTCCAACGCCATCCCCATTTGCACATTCACACGACTCATTTCCTTGGT
>NSIB01000058.1 GCA_002737625.1 Flavobacteriales bacterium
ACCAAAAATCAATACTTTTGATGGGGTAACGGTTCCCGCAGCGGTCATCAACATCGGGAAAATTCTATCCAGGTGATATGCACCTTCAATCACAGCGCGATATCCCGCCAAGTTGGCTTGAGAGCTCAACACGTCCATACTTTGGGCGCGAGAAATCCTAGGGATGGCATCCAAACTCAAAACTGAAAGGCCTTCGGTATTGAAAGACGATACCAAATCTGCATGGCTGCGATGGTACATCAAACTCACCCACAAACTGCCTTTCGGCAATGTTTTAGCAACGGACGCTTCGGGCATATTGATTTGCACATACATGGCAGCATCGGTCATAGATCCGCGATCTACAATGGTAGCACCCGCTTCAGCATACATTTCGTTTGAAAAGTGTGAGCCAGATCCAGCCCCCGATTCTACCACAACTTCATTTCCCATCTGAATCAAACTCTTGGCAACCTGTGGTGTTATGGCTACTCGGTTTTCTCCAGCACGGGTCTCTTTTAAGACAGCTATTTTCACAATCGATTATTTGATTTTGGGAGCGAATATACAAATAAAAAAGGGGGGCTCCGCCCCCCTTTTCCCACGCCTTACAACAATCTTATTTTTTACAAAAGGTTAACACCCTCTCACCAACCATAATATAATACATCCCCCCCAATAAATTATCCGAATCAAAACCCGCATCCCCCACACGATCCACAGCAATCTCCTGGCCCAACACGTCCCTCATCACCCAATTCTCGCCCGGCTTTAAACCCGCAATCATAACCACCCCATTGCCTGGATTTGGATATAATTTCAGCGCCAAAACTTCAACAGATGTAGCCGACAACTTACCAATAAACCCATCCCGATAACGAACCTGCGTTGGAGTAAACTTTCCCGTTTGCGCCACAATCGTTCCCTGAATTTCCATCACAGGAATCCGCTCCGTAGTACTCAACCATCTGTAAATCATTGTTTTTCTTGGAATTGGAAACTTCCCAAACTGCGAAGTAATCGTATCGATCTGATCCACAAACGACTTCAATCGCAACACATCCTTATACTCTCCAAATGGCGTTTTAATCGTTCCCCAACCGTCGGCATTGTTCACCCGCTTTCCGCTCTGAACCAACGCAAACAAATCTCCCGGAATACTAAACTTGAAATTAAATGTACTCGTATCCACATCGCCGTAATTCAACGGAAACTGATAAATCTCATCGTCGTCCTTGTACATCGAAGCCAATGGAAATCCCGAATACTGATACCCAATCCCCTCGGCCTTAAACACCTTGGAGCTGTTGGTATAAAAAGAATACACTTTCGTTAATGTAATCGGACCCGCACCAATGGTATCAGCAGTTTTTTGACCAATCTGACCGAAAAAATAAAAACCATAAGGGGTTTTACTTGCACTATAATAATTATTTAATGTCTGAGTTAAGGGTGTCATTTTACTGAAATCCCAACTCATATTTGCCCCTCCCGTTTCGAAATTCGCTGGCAATGAAATAGGACTCGCTGTAGAATATCGCAAGGTATCTCCAGCCTTTGGCATCGAAGCCGATGTGATGCTTGGCTGTGCGATAACCGACAATGATATACACGCACTCAAAATCATGAAAATTCGTTTCATACCAAACAAATGTAAACAATTAGATTCAAAATTGGGTTGCTTTTCTGCCCAAAAAAAACGATTTTTGCAGAACTTATGGAATATCGATGGCGCGCAAAATCTACCCCCAATCCGGAACAAGTAGCGCTGCTCTCAGAAAGCATTCGCGTGAATCCAAACATCGCAGCCATACTCGTTCAAAGAGGCATCGATAGCTACGAGAAGGCAGAAAAATTCTTCCGCCCCAAACTCGAAGATCTCCATAACCCTTTCCTAATGAAAGACATGGATATCGCCATTCGTCGTATCCAACAAGCAGTCACCAACCAGGAAGGGATGCTTATCTATGGCGATTACGACGTGGACGGCACCACTGCCGTTTCTATCGTATACTCCTATTTTAAGTCGTTCAATCAAAACATCGAATACTACATCCCCGATCGTTACAAAGAGGGATATGGCATCAGCAAAACTGGGCTAGAATACGCCGCTGAAATGGGTTTTACGCTCGTCATTACCCTGGATTGCGGGATTCGTTCCAATGCACTGGCCGACTACGCCACTTCACTGGGATTGGAAATGATCATCTGCGATCACCACCTTCCCGGCGAAACCCTACCCAACGTCGCCGCTATCCTAAATCCCAAACGCAACGATTGCGAGTACCCTTATAAAGAACTTTCCGGCGCTGGCATTGGCTTTAAGCTGATCCAAGCCTATAACGAGAAGCAAGGGATGCCTACCGAAATGGTTTACGATTACCTCGATATGGTGGCAGTGAGCATCGCATCGGATTTAGTAGATATCAGAGGCGAAAATCGCGTCCTTTCGTTCTATGGGCTCAAAAAACTCAACGAAAACCCAAGTATCGGCCTGCAAACCCTCCTAGAAGATTGCCCCAAAAAAGAGCAATACAATATTTCTGATATCCTTTTTGGTATAGGGCCCCGCATCAATGCCGCCGGCAGAATTTCTGATGCAACCGCCGCCGTGAAAGTGCTCATCGAGAAAGATTATAATACGGCAAAAAAATATGCCAAGGTCCTTTCTGAGCGAAATCATGAGCGCAAAGAACTAGATACAGATATTACCCGCGATGCCATCGCAATGGTGGAACAAAGTCAACGCTTAATGGACAAATATTCCATGGTACTGAAAGGCGAAGACTGGTCTAAAGGCGTCATTGGAATCGTCGCCTCCCGCATGGTGGAACAATTCTACAAACCCACTATCGTTTTTTCTCTGAACGATGGGATGCTAACGGGAAGCGCGAGAAGTATCAAAACGTTCGATATTCACGAGGCGATTGGTGCCTGCGGTGATTTGGTGGAACAATTTGGCGGACATAAATATGCGGCCGGACTGAGTATAAAAGTTGAGAATTTCGATGCCTTTGCTGATAAATTCGAGGCGATTGTCCGCGAAACAGTAACCGCAGAAGATCTGATTCCCGTGGTGGAATATGATTTGGAAATTGAAACCCAAAGTATCACCCCAGGCATGATGAAAATTCTCAAACAGCTTTCCCCCTTTGGCCCTGGTAACGCCATTCCGGTTTTTAGAACCAACAACTTAAAAGCCAATCAGAGCGCTAAAATCATCAAGGATCGCCACCTGAAAATGCAGATCACCACACCGCATGGCAATATGGACTCCATTGGATTTGGTTTGGCGGAATATTGGCCCTCGGTAACAGACGGTCAGCATTTCCACGCTTGCTACTGCATCGAAGAGAATACCTTCAATGGGAGAACCAACTTGCAACTGCGATTGCAAGATATCAAAACCCAATAACCCGCAGAATTTATTATCTTGCCTGGGTGAAACGCAAACATTTCATCCATTCCCTAGGCGCAACCACGTTGGGGGCTCTTTCTATTCCCGCAGCCCTTTCGGCCGCCAATTCCGATGCCCATTCTGATTCCAACAAACCACCCAAAGGCAAAAAACTGCCCGAATACATCGTCCCTCAAGGTCCCGGAATTTCCAATGCTCCGCACAACGAAGCCTTTTGGAGCGCCGTGGCAACCAATTTTATTCGTCCCGAAGGGTTTATCAATCTGGAAAACGGATATTTTAGCCACCAACCCCAAGGTACACTGAGATACCACATCGATGCGCAAACCACCATCAACACCCAAACTAGCCATTTCATGCGCACGGCCCAAACCCAAGCCATCGAAGAAGCAAGAAAAGCGTTTGCCGGATTTCAAGGCCTTCTGCCCGATGAAGTCGCCCTTACCCGAAACACCACCGAAAGCCTGAACATCGTGATCATGGGCACCCGCTGGCAAGCCGGCGATGAAGTCATCATCGGAAACCAAGACTACGGATCCATGGTAGAAGCCTTTGAACAAGCCGCCGCTCGATGGGGAATCATCATTAAAATCGCCGATCTCCCGAAAGACCCCAGTACCGATGCCGAAATCGTAAATGCTTACTGCGATTTAATCACCCCCAACACCAAAATGCTGCACCTCACCCACATGATTAACCTCAGTGGTCAACTGATTCCCGTGCAAGCCATCACCCGAAAAGCAAAGCAAATTCAACCCAACACTGTGGTGGTGGTGGATGCCGCGCATAGCTTGGCCCATACACCAACCGACATGAGTGATCTCACCAATTCGGGCGTGGATGTCATCGGCGGCAGTCTTCACAAATGGCTCTGCAACCCTATCGGCGTGGGATTTTTATACATGAAAAAAAGTCTAATCCCGTCCATATGGCCACTCATGGGCGATACGGGGGCCGACAAAAACGACATTCGCAAGTTTGAGCACCAAGGAACAAGGCCCATCAACTCCTTGCAAACCATCGCCAAAGCCATCGAATTCCACAGAATGTTGGGATCTGCCGCCAAATTCAACCGCCTCACCTATCTAAAACTCTTGTGGATTGGCAACAAACAAGCGCTAGAGAATTTCGGCAAAGGATTGGGCATACTCAACGACCCGCAGTACCAGGCGAACATGGCCGCGGTGACAGAACTCACCCTGCTCGATGCGTTTAAATTGCAGTCGCCTTTGTTCCAATTCCAAAGAGGCGGAGCCATTGCAACGGCATACGTGAATGGATATTCGCCAACTTCATTGGCAAAAGCGCTGATGGACAATCATAAGATTTTCACGGTGGGCATCGACCATCCAATCATCAAAGGGGTTCGTGTAACGCCGCATCTCAGCAGTTGCGCCGCCGATTGCATCGCATTGAACAGAGCTTTTACTCAGATATGTGTCGATTTGATTCCCTCGCCAAAGACGAAGTAATTAAAACCACGAGTATGGATTTGGATTCCTGAGCGGAAATTACTTTTTCAGCAACACCACAACATCGTTGCAAGTATCGGCATCGTCCTGCCCTGCTTCAAAGACGATTTTATAATTCTTCAACGCCATTAATTGGTCGCGCCGAATTTGTCCATCCCTGCGTCCGTGAAAATTATCCCACAGCACCACCGTCCCCGATGGAAACCAATCGTTTGCGCCTGAATCTTTGGTATCGAGGGACCATAACGACAATGTCCGCGCGGCTTTGGGCCAATCCGACACCTTCTTCGCTTCCATCCACTCACCATTCTTTCCCAAAGGATGCAGTTGCTCGCCGGCCAACCAAGGATCGTAATTTTCCGCAACATTGATTGCCGGAATCTGATGGGCCAACACATTGTCCTTGTATGTCGATATTGCAATCCAGTGCATCGCATCGGAAACAGTTTTACCCGCCGTACGCTCTAAAAATTCCCCTTGATGACCCAATTTTGCATTCCATGGATAGGGCATGCCCGCACCCGGAAACGACAGAAAAAACATGCCCACCACGATGGCAGATTTCAACACCCGATTCAACGCTTTGATTTCTATGCGCATTATTTTATCCAATGCCAACATCGCTAGCAAAGCCGCCACTGGAGATACCACAACAAATACGCGCAGCAATCCGTGCGAACCCATGGCGCCCTTCCACCATAAAATACTATGGGCGACGAAGAAAAAACCGAACAGCGGACACCAAAGCCACAGCGCCATTTGGCTATTGGATGCAGGCATTTTTTTCTGCAATCGCTTTCCGATGTATCCCAAAATCATCACCACCGAAACGAGACAAAAAACCGTTACAATGAGTCCAGTAATTTCTTTTTGATGGTTCAAATAGTACCAAAAATTGCCATGTCCCGCATCAAACCCCCTACCCAACTCCTGCTGAACGTAAGGATTGTGAATGATCAACCAATTCCACTCTCCGCTAACGATTGCACCCATCAAACCATAAATTAAAACACCTATGACGGTGAGCGGCATATATTTCCAACGATTTCGCAAGGCCAAAAACAGCATCACCCCAGCCAGCAAAACGAAACCTTCGCTTCTTACCATGGGCAAAAACGACGCAAGTACTGTTGCGGCCGTCCATCTGTTACTGGCAAACAAATAGCATATCAAAGCCAACACCATCGCGTTACTCGGCTCGGTAAGGGCTGAGTGCGCATTGGCCAATACGATGGGTTGCCAAGCAAAAAGGAATATCGTAAGCCAAGGATTTTTCAACCCCACCCGCCTTGCGGTGAGATAAACCAACCACGCCGCGGCCAAAATACAAAGATGATTAAAAAACAAAACGCCAGAGATCCCAAACCAGGCAAAAGGCATCGCAAAAAACGTAAAAAACGGCTTGCCCCATTGATCCAACAGCAATTCTGGATGATGCGGCGCCCATCTGGCATACAAATAATGATTCCACGAATCCTGTCCGCCCGAAGGTTCTAACACAGAAAACCCGACAACCAAATTCACTATGGCAACCACAAACAACGCCATCAAAGCAGCGCTACTATTGTGGTTCCAAGCAAATTTTATTTTCATGGCAGCGGAGCGAAGTTAAATAAAAAAGGGACTGAAAAATCAGCCCCCTTTCTATAAACAATCACAGAACATCAAAGGCAAGGCCTAAGATTCTATGGAAAAATATTAATATGTGCTGTGCACCAACATCATGTCGTGAATGCGCTTCTCGGCATGCAAAATCGCAGCTTGCTGATTGTTCACATTTTCACGCTCAGATTTCTTGTAAATTTCCAAGATGGTATTGTAGATATTCTCAGTTTGAGACATCGCATTTTCACGCACATATCCATTGTACTCAGAGTATACATTGATCAATCCACCTGCGTTGATTACAAAATCAGGGGCATAAATGATACCTTTTGATTTCAATAAATCACCGTGGATTTTCTCATCTTCCAATTGGTTATTGGCAGCACCGGCAACGATCTGACATTTCAATTTTGGCAAGGTTACATCGTTAATGATTCCACCCAATGCGCAAGGAGCGAAAATGTCGACATCCAAGCCAATCATATCCTCACCGCTAACGATGGTTGCACCAAACTGACTCGCAGCGGCTTGCAACGCGGAATCATTAATATCAGCCACATACAACTTCACGCCATCTTTGTGCAAATATTCCAACAAGTGCATTCCCACTTTGCCAATGCCCATTACGGCAGCAGACTTACCGGACAAACTATCATTGCCCCAAGCTTGCTTAGCAGATGCCTTAATACCCACATAAGTACCATAAGCAGTGACTGGAGAAGGATCTCCACCACCACCCATACTCTCTGGTAAACCCACTACGTGGTCGGTTTCCATATTCACATATTCCATGTCGCGCGTAGTTGTTCCCACATCTTCCGCGGTAATGTATTTTCCACTTAAATTCTCAACGAAACGACCAAATTTGCGCATCAATGCTTCAGACTTCATCGAGTTGGCATCGCCAATGATTACAGCCTTTGCACCGCCCAGATTTAACCCAGCCACTGAGGCTTTATAGGTCATTCCTCTAGACAATCGCATTGCGTCTGTGATCGCGTCTCTCTCATTGGCATAATGCCAAAAGCGAGTACCACCCAACCCCGGGCCCAATACAGTATTGTGAATAGCAATAATTGCCTTAAGTCCGGTTGCGTGATCTTGACAAAATACGATTTGCTCGTGATTTGTAGATTCTAAGCCGGCAAATAAATCAAATGATATTGCGGGCATATTCTGAGTTTGAACGTCAGCCATAATTGTGGTGCAAAGATACGGAGATTTGATATAAAAAAAATGATTTCTGAAGTGTTAAAACGACACTTCAACTTGGACGGGTATAGGCCTTGGGGCATATTTGGCCGCTGCAATTGCGATAGCACGAATATGGTCGGGGGTTGTGCCGCAGCATCCGCCCACAATATTCACCCAACCCTCTTTACACCAGTCTTCCAAAACTGCCGCCATCCCTTCCGGTGTATCGTCGTATTCGCCAAATTCATTCGGCAAACCTGCATTCGGATAACAGCTGATCGGCACCCAAGCCACACGGGCCATTTCCTCGATAAATGGACGCATTTGAGGCGCACCCAAAGCGCAATTCAAGCCTACACTCATCAAATTGCCGTGAGAAATCGAAATCCAAAAGGCCTCAGCTGTTTGTCCGCTTAAAGTACGTCCCGAATTATCTGTAATTGTACCGCTCACCATCACTGGAATATCCAAGCTCCGATCCTCTTTTATCGTATTGATAGCAAACAATGCCGCTTTGCAGTTCAATGTATCAAATACGGTTTCCACCAATAACAAATGTACGCCAGCATCAATCAACGCGATCACTTGCTCGGTATAACAGGCCACCAAATCGTCGAAAGAAACCGCACGATATCCAGGGTTATTGACATCCGGCGATAGGCTCGCTGTTTTATTGGTTGGTCCGATCGCTCCAGCTACAAAGCGAGGCTTATCCGGGTTCATTGACGTGTATTCTGCTGCCGCATCCAAAGCCAATTTCGCCGCTGCTGTATTGAGTTCCTTCACCAGATCAACCATGTGATAATCCAACATCGAAATAGAATTCGCATTGAATGTATTGGTTTCTAATATATCCGCTCCCGCTGCCAAAAATGCCTTGTGAATGTCTGAAATAATTTGCGGTTGTGTAAGCGCTAGCAAATCGTTGTTGCCTTGTAATGGATGCAAAAAATTGGCAAATCTCGTCCCTCTATAATCCTCCTCAGACAACTTATGCTGCTGAATCATGGTTCCCATGGCCCCATCGATGATAAGAATTCGTTCTTTTAATAAATCTTGTATTTTCATTGAGAAATTTGGTGAATCGATTGGTTAAAAATGCGTAAAGCCAGATCTAGAGCGGTATGCGCATCCATTTCGTTTTTTGGATTGATGCATTTATCCACGATAAAAGGCAATTTCGCTTTGGCCGCCAACATCAATGGCGATGGCTTGGACGATACTTTGCTCGCTGTCGATGCTTTGGTCGCCGACATCTCACCCGCGGCAGGTTTCTCGGTCCCTTCCGATATTAACGTGGGATAGATAAATTTTACTGGATTGGCAAAAGGCTCCTTGCTGTCTGTAACCACTGGAAAATCAATGGCCTGCGACAAACCGTATAACTTATTAGATGAATAAAAAACCAATTCCGGCTCATCTTCGTAAAGGGCTTGAACCGTGGGATTTTGCATCATCGTATGCGTCTTTTCAGGAAAAACTACATCGAGAATTTTCTCGTTCGATACCGCATTTTCGTTGGAATCGTTGGGAATAAATACCATACAAACCTTGTATTGGTAAACCAAATAGGCATTTTTTGTCGCGAATTTCGCATAGGAATACCTCGGCTTTTGAATTGATTTATGCAGTTTCTGCTGTTTTTGCAGCTTGGCCACAAACGCTTTGAACTTCTCTTCCGAGGTCAGAGACAGGCATAAGAATTTCCCGCCATCCACTTCAAAGACAACCACATCAGAATATAGTCCAATACCCGGTTCCGAAGCCTCCTTAATTCCTTTAAAAACTGTTAATGCCGCGACGGTATTTTTCAAAGAGTCTACGCTTTTGGGCGGGGTAGTTGATGCGGCAAAGGCATTGCGAAGTTTCTTGGTTTGAACATGCAAAAACCATTTTGACGATGCCGGAATTACCAAAACCAAATTACTGCGCGTATTGAAATTGTACCACAGATAAACACCCACAGAAATCACCGTAATGGCGGTTAATCCCATGAGCATAAAAACAATCCGTCTAAATCCTTTATCCATCCGCTCTGCAAAGGAACAACACAGATTTTACATATAAACTAAATCGCACAAGGTTTCGATGTGATTTCATAAAAAAGGGCGCCTTTGGCGCCCTTTTTTATGATGTTTATAATGTTTTTGTTTTGAGTGATCTCATATTCTCCGATTTTAAAAACCACAGAGAATTTCAAATTCACTTAGTTACCCTTTTTACAGCAAGGCTTCTGACAATCAGAACTGCAATGCTTCTTTTCTGTTGCTGGAATCGCTGGTGCAGCTGAGGCACCCACTGCAGCACCATCATGACCACCACACTTGTGTTCAGCACCTGCAGCACCATTGCAACCTGCTTTTGGAGCACCTGCAGCCGCACTTGCACCTTCTTTCTTGCAACAAGCTTTTACTTCACCGTTGGCAGCACCTGCTTTGCTACAACCTGCAGAACCTTCTTTCTTGCAACAAGCTTTTACTGGAGCAACCGCATCAGCAGCTGGAGCCACTTTAGCAACCTCAACAGCAGGGGTATTTTCTAATGGTTGGGCTACATTTTGAGCCATAGACGACATTGCAAATCCTGCAATGAACATTCCTAAAACGAATATTTTTTTCATATCTCTTTTTTATTTAAACGAATATACGGCGTAATCTTCATGTTTTACCATTTGGCAATCACCGTTTCGCCACCCACTGTTTTCTGTTTCAATTGAACCAAAACCTCAGCATCCAATGGCAAATACAAGTCTATTCTACTTCCAAATTTGATAAACCCATACTCCCCACCCCTCGCAATTTCCATTCCCGGCTTAGCATAACACACGATTCTTCTGGCCAATGCACCCGCAATCTGTCGGAACAAAATTTGCTTCCCACCCTCTTCCATCACAACCGTAGTACGCTCGTTTTCTGTGCTGCTCTTTGGATGCCACGCTACCAAATACTTCCCTTTGAAATACTTATAATAAAGCACCTTGCCCGAAACTGGAGCCCGGTTCACATGTACATTCACGGGCGACATAAAAATACTAATTTGCTTCCGCTTGTCTTTGAAATATTCGGGTTCTTCAACCGCTTCAATTACAACCACTGTTCCATCTGCCGGCGCGATAAT
>NSIB01000059.1 GCA_002737625.1 Flavobacteriales bacterium
AAGTTTGTGAGTATGGGCGAGAAGATGGAGGCATTGGATGTCTTCTATCCTGATCGTATGGCCGGACGGATTTTGGGTATGGGCGATGTAGTTTCTTTGGTAGAGCGGGCACAGATGGTCTTTGACGAAGAAGAAGCCGAACGATTGTCTAAGAAAATCGCAAAGAACAAGTTTGATTTTGAGGATTTTTTGGCGCAGTTGCAGCAAATCAAAAAGATGGGTAACATCAAGGATTTGTTGGGTATGTTGCCAGGGGTTGGGAGTCAGATTAAGGATATGGACATAGACGATAATGCGTTTAAGGGCATCGAATCGATGATTCAGAGCATGACACCCCAGGAGCGTTCCAAACCGGAAATTTTGAATGCCAGTCGCAAACAGCGCATCGTGAGGGGAAGCGGACGTAACATACAGGAATTGAATAAGTTACTTGCTCAATTTGAGCAAATGCGAAAGATGATGAAGATGATGAACAATTCGGGGGGGAAGATGCCTAAGATGCCCAATATGCCTGGCATGCGCAGATAAACGGGGTAAGTAAATCAAATATTGACTCACATGAAGAATATCGCTGATCTCCGCAAAGAATACACCAAGGGGGCTTTGGAGCCCAATTTGCTCGGCGATACCCCATTGCCGGTTTTTAGTTCGTGGTTTTCGCAAGCACTAGAATCGGAAGTGTTGGAAGTCAATGCGATGATTTTAAGCTCAGTGAATGCGCTAGGCAGACCCTCGTCGAGGGTTGTATTATTGAAAGACATTACCGAAAACGGCATCATTTTTTATACCAATTACCAAAGCAGAAAAGGGCTTGAGCTGGAGTCTAATCCCTTTGTTTCTGTCGTTTTTTACTGGGCTGAATTGGAGCGTCAGGTGCGTATGGAAGGACAGGTGCGCAAGGTTTCTGAGGCCGATAGCGATGCGTATTTTTATAGCAGGCCAAGAATTTCGCAAGCGGGTGCGGTGGTTTCAAACCAGAGTCGGGTGATTCCTGATCGCCAGGCGCTGGACGATAAAATGGATACATTAATGACGGATACATCAATTAAAATCCAACGCCCTAACCATTGGGGAGGGTATGAAATTGTGGTGGATCGCGTAGAATTTTGGCAAGGCAGACCCGGCCGTGTTCACGATCGTGCACTCTACGAAAAAGAGGATGGCGCTTGGATTAAATCAAGGCTTTCGCCTTAATTTAATAATAAAAGCTTGGGGATGAAAAACCCAACCTACAGTGAGATTTGGGAGATATCATAAAGTTCCACTAAGAAGGTGCCGGCACTTAATGATTATTAAAGCCGAGAACAATCAAACTTCAATTAATTATTCTGCAGCTGGATCTCGGAAGCTATCCATCAATTCGCTGGAGATTCCTGTAAAGCTGAAACCGCCATCGTGGAATAGGTTCTGCATTGTCACCATACGCGTGTAGTCGGAGAACATACTCACACAGTATTGGGCACAAGCTTCTGCATTGGCATTGCCCAATGGACTCATTTTATCGGCGTAGTTGTAGAAGGCATCAAATCCACCTACACCAGAACCCGCAGTGGTTTTGGTTGGACTTTGGCTGATGGTATTCACGCGAACGTGTTTTTTCTTGCCATAGTGATATCCGAAAGAACGTGCGAAGCTTTCTAATAGTGATTTTGCATCGGCCATTTCACCATAATCTGGGAAGGTGCGTTGGGCAGCGATATAACTCAATCCTACGATGCTACCCCATTCGTTCATGGCGTCTTTTTTCATGAGCGTCTGCATCAAGCGGTGGAACGACATGGCTGATATGTCGAACGTTTGGTGCATATAATCGTAATTGCTGTCGGCGTATGGGTTTTTCTTGCGAATATTCAAACTCATACCTACGGAATGGAGGACAAAATCTAGGTTACCGCCCAAGGCTTCTGTTGCACCATTTACCAAATTTTCGAGGTCTTCCATCTTGGTAACATCGGCATAAATGAGGGGGGCGTTGAGTTTTTGTGAGAGGGCTTCGGTCTGGCCAATTTTGGCAGCCACAGGGGCGTTGGTTAACACAATTTGAGCGCCTTCCGCAACACAAAGTTCGGCTACTTTCCAAGCGATAGATTGCTCGTTGAGGGCACCGAAAATGATTCCTTTTTTTCCTTTTAATAAGTTGTTCGACATAATTTTTAGGGTATTACAAATTTACGTGTTTTGTTGGAATTATGCTTTAGAACCTATGTTGGTCGCGCAAACTCATTTTTTGGAACGAATAGGACTTCTAAATTTGGCAATGTGAGGGTTATTCTTTTATTTCACCTTACCCAAAATATAAATGTACATGAAGCGACTAATACTATTGATTTCACTGGTGATAACCACAAGCGCATTTGCTCAGTTGGTGAGCACGCCTCATAGCATTCTAAACGACATGCCCGCGGTGGGAGCAAAGCCCATTGTAAAAGGTAGAAGTGCTGCAAAGCCCACAAAATGTGACGGTGATACGAGTATGTTTCCATCTTACGGGAGTACGGCTTACAATAGCATCACGATAAAAAAGGGAAGTTCATTGGGTCAGTTTTTTGATGCACCCCAAGTGATGACGGTTTCGGGATTTAGGTTTTTTGGTTTTTCCGTTACGCCAACACCAGCCAAATCGGTTAAGATCAATTTGATTTGTAATTTGTACAAGGCAGGCGCAGATTCTTTACCATCGGGCACACCCATTGCATCAGACACAATTATGGTTGATACGGTAATGGGCAGTAGTATTCCTTTGAGTCGGATTACATTGAATGCCGATTTTGGCAAACCCATTACAGTTAACGGGAACTATATCGTCACGGTGGAATCGGACAGTACAACGGCTTTGGCGGCGGTGGTTTGTAATTCTTATACCAATGGCGACGGGAAGAAACGCAATTTATGCGTGGGATCGGTGAGTGGGAAGTGGTATCGCTGTATGAGTTTGAATATCGGTGGTACGGTTTTCAATAGCCACATGCAGATGTATCCTTTTGTGGGGTATCAATTGGGGACGGATTTTACAACAACTCAGAATTGTTATCCGAATTTGGATACTTTATACTTCCAAAATCAGAGCAAGAAAACCGTTACCAGTAGTATTTTTTACAACTACTATGTGTATTACAATTGGGAGAAATATTCTCACCGCTGGAATTTCGACAATATGCTTTACATGAATGCAGTGGATGGAAAATACAAGCCCACATCCAAGAAAAATTTGAAGGTAGAGTTGATTACAACGGTATATCCTTACAACGGAAATTATTGTTCTGATACGGCGGTTAAAACGATTTATTTTAGGCCGGGAACGCCAAGTTTGTTTCAGGCAGCTCAGGGTTGTAAGGGCGATACGGTCACCATCCTTGCGGCAGCGGATGCGGGTTCTACCTTGCAATGGTTTAAAAAGGTAACAGATCCTAAACCGTTTTTTGAAGGCAATAAATTGGTGATTTACAATTGTCAAAATACAGATACATTCTTCGTAAAAGCGATCAATAATACCTGTGAATCGGGATGGCTCACTGTGCCGTTTACAGTGAATCTTTACCCTACAAAACTCACTGTAAAGAACGATTCTATTTGTGCAGGGGCATCTGCCAACTTGCAAGCATCAACGGATTATGGCAGTGTTTACTGGTATGATAAAGCCACAGGTGGAAAGCTGCAGTTTACAGGTAATTTGTTAACGGTGGGCCCACTGAAAACGGACACATCCTTTTATGTGGTGGCCAATAACAAGGGTTGTATGTATGCGGGTGGGGCCAAATTGGTGAAAGCATTTGTGGGAAGCAGTTTTGCGCCCTCGGCGCCCAAGGCACCGGCTGACACATTTGTTTGTGCAAGGGGTGTAAATTCAGTAAAATTGACCGCCAGCAGTAGTTCAAGTTCGGATACTTTGCGATGGTTTGCCGATGCAACCGGTGGAAACCCATTGGCCAAAGGCACAACGTATACTTTCAGTGGCTCTAAGCGAGGCGATGGCTTTGTTTATGTTGAGTCGTGGAATGGCATCTGTGGTAGCGGACGCACAGCGGTTAAGGTTACAATTAAAGATTACCCCAATGTTTTCGGCGCTGCGGGGGATTCGGCTTGTTCCAATGATACGGCTAGATTGTTCGGGTCAACCCCCTGGGGTCAGTTGAACTGGTATTACAAACGCATCGACACAAAACCTTTTTATGTCGGAAAGACCCCGTTGATCACTGGCTTGAGCGGCAAAAATCAGATTTATTATAAGTCGTCTGAAGGTGCATGTTTTGCCCCCAAATTTGATAGCGTGGAAGTTGTAATCAATGATATACCGAAAGTGAGTTCAGTGACCGCACCGTCGGTTTGTGCCAAGGCATTGGGAAATATGACCGCAAAAGTGCCTTTTGGGAATGTTTATTGGTACGAAGATTCGGTGGCTACGGATCCATTATTTATTGGTTCGAGTTATGATTTGGGCTTGATGCTAAGCAACAGAACCGCTTGGTATCAAACAGAAAACAATGGTTGCAGAAGCGAACGCTCTCCAGTTACGGTGGTTGTGAAAGCGAGGCCTGCTGCGGGATTCACATGGAATTTGTTGTGGCAGTTAAAATTGAACTGTGTTCCGATTTCTACCAGTGGATTAACATTTGTTTGGGAATGGGGCGATGGCACCAAGAAGACGGGATTGCCCGGTGTTCACCAATACACCCAAGCAGGATCTTATACCGTTCGATTGATCGCTACGAGCAATACAAATGGATGTAAGGATACGGCGGATATATCTGTGTTGGTGGATCATACCGCGGTGAAGAATATTTCGAAAACCCGATTGATTGCTTATCCAAATCCCACATCGTCAGGACAAATTATACATATCGATGGTTTGGGCGAATGCAAAGTGCAATGGGTGGACGCCTTGGGTAGAAATGTAGGTCAATCTTCGGTTTGCCAATCAGAGGTTTTGGTTCCATCTGGATTGCGCAGTGGGTTGTATTATCTGAATGTCATGGGTACATTGGGTTATTCCCCTGTAACCATTTTTGTTCAGTAATTTCGCGTGAATGGCGGTTCAAAAAGTGGCGATTGTTGCGATCGATTGATCGGAAGGCCGTGGTGATTTACGAATCTTTGGTGTAAGGATCGAGGGCGTCGCGGAGACCCATCGACATTAAATTAAATGACATAACGAGGATCATGATTGCTATGCCGGGAACAAGGGCGAGGTAGCTGTTATCGAGGACCAAATAACCTAGATTTTCCTTTACCATCATACCCCAAGAGGGAGTGGGTGGAGCCACGCCGAGGCCAAGGAATCCCAATCCAGCCTCGAGTAATATGGCCGAGGCGAAGTTGGTGGTCGCCAATACCGTGAGAGAGCCTTTGAGGTTGGGCAAAATGTGTTTAAACATGATTCTTGCGTTGGAAAAACCGGTAATTTTTGCTGCCAAGATAAATTCGCGTTGTTTGAGTTGAAGGGTTTGTCCACGAACCACCCTTGCCACTTCAACCCAGGTGCTGAGCGCTGTAGCGAGCAATACTTGGTAATACCCTTTGCCAAACACCATGCTGAGTCCCAATGCAATTAATAGTGTTGGTACCGACCAGAACACGGTAATCAACCAAGAGAAGAAGGCATCTGTTTTCCCGCCAAAATACCCGGAGGAAATTCCAATGATAACACCTATAAAAAGAGAGGCAATCATGGCAAAAAACCCAATGGAAAGGCTGATTCTGGCACCGATAATCATCCGTGAAAGTATGTCGCGCCCAAAACGATCCGATCCCAACCAGAAGGTGCGACTGTGACAAACTTTGTCCACCATTTTTGCGGAATCATCGGCCTCCATTCCCGCACCAGGATTCGCGGTGGGATTGTCTTTTAAGGGAATGATCTTTGGCGTATTGGGATTGCCGAGTGCCCAATACAGATAGCTTGGGGTTTCGGTAGAATTTTGAGTCGGAGATGGATTTGAAGCTTCGGTAGAATTTTTAGATTCTGAAGCATTGCCAACCTCGGAACCGTCAGGGGTTGATTCCGGTGATGATTCTTGGGAGTAGTAAACGGTAGTTCCGGGTGCCAAGTTCGACCATTCCGGTACAATTTGATTGGCGTTGGGTGTGGGATCTGGGGTAATAGCATAGCCAAGGATACCTACAATTACAAGGAATCCACAGAGGATAGCACCTGTGAGAAAGAGTTTACTTTTCTTCAGTTGATGTAACATCGCTTGGGGTCTCTCTGTGATACAAATCTAGGGCGGCAATTACCGCTGTAAAGGTCCACAAGGGTACGGCAATTTTATCATACTGACTGTAATTGTTCAAAAAGGCATGCACGTAATACGTGATTAGCCCCAGCATCGCCATCAATAAAGTATATCTTACTTTGCCCGGTTTTTCGCGATAGTAAATCTTAAATGATACCCCAAGGGTTGCCAGAACGATGCCAATCCAAGTCAATAAACCCATATAACCCGATTCGCTCATGGCTGAGAAATATTCACTATGGGCATCGCCCATATCACCCGCAAAAGTTGAGATGAGTGTGATTTCATCGCTTTTTTGGAACGGGCTATACTGAAAGACATAGGTGCCTGGCCCAAACCCAAAGAGAGGTTGTTCTGAAACCATACGCGCTGCGCATTTCCATCGGTTGATTCTTTCCAAATTTGATGGGTCTGTGGTAACGTTTGATACGGATTTTACGTGGCCCTGGATGTCATCACTACTGCCTTGCTTATTGGCCTCAAGATTGTACAATATCTTTTCTTGGTTGATAATTCCATAGGCGAAAGCCCCAAACAAAACCAATAAAATCCATGAAAATCTGATGCGCATTTTTAGGATAGTAAATACGCCGATGGCGGCGACCAAACTCAACCAAGTAGCACGGGTATAACTAACTACAATGCCAAAAAGTAGTATTGCCAATAAAAAAACCAAAAATGGAGCAAAAGGCAATGCAATGCCAAAATGCCGGCCCGCAAAGGCGTAAATGAAAAGTATAAAAACGGCAAAAGCGATGGCTGCGGCATACATTCCATGGTCGGGGAAAAACGGCCACGAAATGCCATAACTGCTGCTTCGAATAAATCCATCGGCGGCATGTTTGGTGAGGGTAAAAATCACAAGTCCTAGGGTAGTGATGGTGAATGCCTTAAAGAACCAATGAATATTCTTGTAGTTGCTGAATATCGCTAAGCAGGTAAAATAAAATAGGACGATATACCAAGTTCTAGCCATCACAAATTTTACACTTACGATGGGCATCGTGCTAAAAATCGTGGCGATCCACATCCATAGGAGATAGGCTAAAATGGCGATGCTGATGGGATGACTGAGCATTTCCAGTCGAATAACGGGTTTAATGAGCCAGCGAAAAGTGATGAATAAAAACATCAATATAAAGAGTGGCTCCGTGGGCAATGCCAATCCGAGTCCGCCACCCACATTGTCGAAGTTGATACTCAGTGGCGCCAATGCCCCAAAAAAAAGTAAGCTCTTTTCAGTATAAAGAAAAGCCAAAAGCAACAGACCCACCACAACGGGTAGTAGAAGTAAGTAATAGAATTGGAACAGCGTGGCTATTACGAGTAAAGACGTGATCAACCCAATTGTTAGCCAAAGGACATTGCGTTCTTTTTTGGTTGTGATTTTGGGTAGCAATTGAATTAGGACTGGGGTTTGTTACTGTACAATTCAAAAAATACCAAGATGAGCGAAGTGGCCATAAAGGTGGCTAAAACTGAAATGATGGTAACAAATCCACGTTTGGGCCAAAATTTTATTTCGGGTTTCGAAGCGGCTTCGATGGTCATTTTATGCGATAATTTCTCATTCACATCCACCACACGTCTTTCGTATTGCGTAATCAAATCACTTTCTTTTTCCTCTTCCAATTTGATCAATTCTTGCAAAGCCACAAAGTCGCCCCCAGATTTCACCAAGGTCTTTTGTTCTTCGAGGAGCTTTTTCATTTCGCTCACTTTTCCAGAGGATTGTGATTTATAAATTTCTTCGGCCAATGCTCTACTTTGCTCTTCGTAGTTGGTGATACCTTCTTCCCCAAGTTTACGCATTTGATCTTTGGTGCCTTGGATTTTATCCCTTTTGGATTGCAAAGCGCGCTCTACAATTTGCAATGCAGGAATCGCAATTTGGTTCTGTACTTCTGTAGTAATTGAATCATATAGCAACGCCATTCCATTGGCAAGGTCGGCAGCCATCTGCTGGTCTTCATCCAACACTTCAATTTTAACACTCAAATATCTTGTACGGGTAACGCTGATGTTTTCCTTTAACTTATAATCCATCGCAGTTTTTGGGTATTTCTCCGAAACAGGATTGATGTTATAGTGCTTGTACAAGTTGAAATTCTTTACCAAACGACCAATCAAATCGCCTGAAAGCAAAATCTGCATCGCCTTTTCAGCTTCTTCTTCTTCTCCAAATTCCAATGGATCTTTCAATCGTTGACCTGCATCGGAAAGCAAGGCCTCAGAGATTGAATTGTTTTTGCTGGGATAAAAAATATGCGTTGCCTGGTATTTTGGCTTAGTGATAAAAGGCATCGTAATAACGATTGCAAACACGGCAGCCATTCCACAAGAGATCATGAGCACTTTTCTCCATCGCCAGAAAAAATTGATTACGTCAGCTAGATTTAAAGGTTTGATACTTTCAGATGAAATTATTTCGTTGTTGTTTGCTTTGGAAGTCATAGTTAAATCAATCGTAATTGGGGTCAAAATTAATAATCAAACGCAGTCAAATGCTTAAAATTCTATATGATGCGTTAAAAAAACTTGTTTTATATCAACATCGATGGATCAGAGGTCTAAGAACTTAAAAACCATGTCATAGGCTTTGGTGTCGTTTTCGTCGTAATCATCGGCCATAAAAACCTGTTCAACAACTACGTTTTGCCTCGAAAGCGTAGCTAAAATATTCTTGACACTCGAAGTATTCAGTTTGATGTTAATTCTGAGCATTTCTTGGTCGGAGTAGCCAATCAGCAAGCCCAAAATCTTGGCGCCATTTTCTTCAACCCACCTAGCAATTAGAGACGGAGCATAGTCGCGATCGCTCATCTTTAAAACCAAAATTGCACCCATACCGCCTTGATTGATCATGAACGACAGGGCAGCATCCATCGAATCGGTGATGCCGAGGTCGTTGAGTTGATCGTTGTGGTGATGTGAATTGACCATAGTACAAAGGTAATGATTTTACCAATGATGCGAATCCTCGCGGTCCCAAGTGTCTTGGATTTTCATGGTCCTTTCGATGAGGTCTCTTGCGGCACCCATGCCCCCTTTTTCGTTGGAAATGTAGGCGGAAATCTGTTTCACTTCACCGCAGGCATCGGCCGGACAGCAAGGCAATCCAACGCGAGCAAGAACAGGCAAATCGGGATAATCATCACCCATATAAGCCACGTCTTCCGGTTTGAGTTGCCAAGCGAACAAAGCTTCTTCAAAGGCTTCCATTTTATGGCTTTGACCCAAATAGATGTATTGAATGCCCAGTCCTTTGAGGCGCTCCAAGATTCCGCTCCCCTTACCGCCAGAAATGATGGCAATGGGATAACCCTGTTTTACCGCATGTTGCAAGGCGTAGCCATCCTTGATGTTCATGGATCGCAGCATATGGCCTTCCTCCGTTACTAGGACCTGACCGTTGGTGAGCACCCCATCAATATCAAAGATGAAGGCTTTTACGCGTTTGAAGTTTTCTATGAGATTGTCAGACATTGGATTAATGCGTTTTGGTCATATTGTCGGGTGTAACGATGATAAAATCAGCGATGCCGAGGTTTTCCTTTTCCAAAGCTGATACGTTGGCTTGGGTGCGCGTAGAAATTGTAATCACCTTGGTGGGTTGGGGTGGTACGGCAAATCTTGACACGGCCCAGCGGGCTTTTTCTTCTTGGTTGATGTACCATTCGATGCTTTCGTGATTGTCTGAATGATAACTGCCGTTGTAGTGAATGAAAACGCCGCCGCCTTCATATTTTTCGGGCACTGAAGGTAGGTTGCCGTAGATTTTCCAGGCCATCGTGGCATCTTTGATGGCTTGTGACATCGGCAAATTTTGTCCGCCATGACCGCCGGTTGCCTTAAAAATTTCTGCATAACAATTTAGGTTGCTGTCGTAAGGCATTGGCATGGTTGGGAACAATTGTTTTTTATCTTCCGGAAGCGTATCCAAAGCCCCCATTCCACTGCGGTACACCAAAGTGGCGTATTTTCTAGGGATGTTGGTGGCGATGAAAGGCAGGTTGTTTTCTTTGGCAAAATCTACCAATGGCTTATAATCGGTTTTAAAATTGGGCCACAGTTTGATGGCTTTTTTCAATTTATCATATTGCGGATCTCCGCCCATCATGGCACCCATCGGGGTTACCATGGTTTCCGTTTTAGTGATGGTATCGCTAGGGTTTAGGTATTCATTTAGCGCGGTTTGCTGGTCGGTTTCGAACATTTCCGCACCCAGCGCGAGGGGAACAGCGATTGCCTGTCCCTTCATATTTTCTTGTCCGCCGCTCTTATTTCCAGGGGCGATTTCGTCCAATTCTTCCTTCATTTCGCTGTAAACATCTTGCGTGGTTTGCATTTGTAGCCAGTGAGAAATGGGGTTGTCGTGAAATTCCCCAAAGAGGATTACCGT
>NSIB01000006.1 GCA_002737625.1 Flavobacteriales bacterium
AGTTTCCAGATGATCCAGGGGCATTCGTTCTGTCGCCATCGGGTCCACTGGCATTGCTTAAATTTACAACCACCAAAATCGTACCGGCAACAATGGCTAACGTAGTTCTAATGTATTTTTTCATTGTATTCTGAATCATCAAAAATACGAGTGAGCCGCCAAATTCCCAAATGGCAAAAAAGTTGTCAAAAAATCGCATTTTTAATTCAATAATATACTCAAGGCTCAAAGTGATTTATTAGATTTGCAGATAGATGAATACACCAAACGATTACTTACCCATCCTGATACAAATCGGTGTCGCTGTAGGATTTGTAGTACTCACTTTGAGCGTGTCCCATTTGTTGGGGCCCAATAGGAAAACTGCTAAGCGGGAAGACAATTTTGAGTGTGGTATTGAAAACCAAGGAAACGCTAGATTCCCTGTTTCAGTAAAGTACTTTCTATCTGCTATTTTGTTTGTGCTGTTTGATGTAGAGGTGATTTTCTTTTATCCCTATGCTGTCAACTTTAAAGAAATGGGTTGGTCGGGATTTGGCGCAGTAGTGGCTTTTGTTGGCTTCTTTTTGATGGGGTTTATTTATGTTTGGAAACGAGGTGCCCTTGAATGGGAAAAATAAAAAAGTATGGTAAAAATTGTTGAATCACCCGAAGGAGTAGAAGGGCAAGGTTTCTTCGCTACCTCATTGGATAAAGTCATTGGATTGGCTCGTGCCAATTCTATTTGGCCATTGCCTTTTGCTACATCCTGCTGCGGTATTGAGTTTATGGCCACCATGGGCGCCAATTATGATTTGGCTAGATTTGGTTCTGAGCGTTTGTCTTTTACACCTAGGCAAACAGATTTATTGATGGTTATGGGCACCATAGCAAAAAAGATGTCCCCCGTGTTAAAACAAGTCTATGATCAGATGGCGGAACCCAAATGGGTATTAGCGGTTGGAGCTTGTGCATCCTCTGGTGGAATATTTGATACATATAGCGTTCTTCAAGGCATTGATAAAATAATTCCAGTTGATGTATATGTACCGGGTTGTCCTCCACGCCCAGAACAAATCATCGAAGGGCTTATGAAAATTCAAGAATTGGCAAAAAATGAAAGCCTTCGCAGAAGAGATACTGATGAATATGCCAAAATGCTGGAGAGTTATAACATTGAACAAGCCAAATAAGGAAAATCATGAATAACGAGATCTTAACGGCTTTTATCAATGAGCACACGAGTAACTCAGCGGTTTGTTCTGTGGATCACTATGGCATGTTGAATGTCAATATCAATGCGGATCAATTGATTGATTTGGTTGATGGATTGAAGAACAAGCAGGGGTTTATTTACCTCACTGATATCTGTGCTTCGCATTACCCAGAAAAGGTTGGAGCAGAATTCGAAGTGATTTATCACTTGCATAATCTCATCGAAAATCAACGCGTTCGATTGAAAGTGGCCTTAGCCGAGTCTAATATAAATATTCCAACGCTAACAGTTCATTTTGTTGGGGCCAATTGGATGGAAAGAGAAACGTTTGATTTTTATGGCGTAAACTTCGTAGGTCACCCTGACTTGCGCAGAATTTTAAATATGGACGATATGGATTATCATCCCTTGCGTAAGCAATATGCTTTGGAAGATGAAACTAGAACCGATAAAAACGATACATTCTTCGGACGATGAGCGAGTTAATTATTAAAAGTACAGGTCAAATGATCTCCACGGAGACCATTGATGGCGATATAGCGACCCTAAACCTGGGACCAACGCACCCTGCAACCCATGGTGTATTCCAAAACATATTGAAAGTAGATGGTGAGCGGATTTTGAGTGCTGAACCTACCATAGGCTATATTCACAGGGCCTTTGAAAAATTGGCTGAGCGCAGACCCTACAATCAAATCGCAACCATTACCGATCGCTTGAACTACTGTTCATCCCCTATCAATAACATTGGTTGGTACATGACGGTGGAAAAATTGGCCGGCATTGAAGTTCCAAAGAGAGTGGATTATATGCGCGTAATTCTGATGGAACTGGCTCGTATTGCGGACCATTTGGTTTGTAATTCAGTAATTGCGGTAGATACTGGCGCATTAACAGGTTTCACCTACATGTTCCAAGAGCGTGAGAAAATTTATGAATTGTATGAAGAAATTTGCGGTGCCCGTTTAACGACCAATTTGGGTAGAATAGGGGGCTTTGAACGCGATTTCAACGATATATTTCATGCCAAATTGAATGCCTTTTTGAAAGAATTTCCTGCCAATTTTGAAGAATTTGACCGTCTGCTTACCCGTAATCGTATTTTTATGGATCGTGTAATTGGCGCCGGACCTATCACTGCAGAAAGAGCCGTTGAATACAGTTTCTCAGGTCCCAATTTGAGGGCTGCAGGTTTGGATTACGACGTGCGCGTGATGAATCCATATTCTAGTTACCAAGATTTTGATTTTGATATACCCGTTGGAAAAGATGGAGATACGTATGATCGGTTCGTGGTTCGTCAGGAAGAAATCCGTCAGAGCCTAAGTATCATTCGTCAGGCCTTGGATAAAATGCCTGCGGGTGATTTCCATGCCAACGTGCCAGAATTCTATTTGCCTCCAAAAGAAGAAGTATATCGCAGTATGGAATCGCTCATTTATCACTTTAAAATTGTGATGGGTGAAACTACGATCCCTGCCGGTGAAGTGTATTATTCAGTAGAAGGTGCCAATGGTGAACTGGGTTACTATTTGGTGAGCGACGGTGGCCGTACCCCATATCGTCTGCATTTTCGTAGACCTTGTTTTATCTATTATCAAGCCTATCCAGAAATGATTGTGGATTCAGTGCTCAGCGATGCCATTTTAACGATGAGTAGCATGAACGTAATCGCTGGGGAGTTAGACGCTTAATTGTATCGTTGTGAGTCAAGAGAATATTCAATTACCAGAAGATTTGTTGCAAGAAGTGGGGCGACAAATTGCCAAATTCCCTGAAGGGATGCAGAAAAGTGCTTTACTGAATGTGTTGCACATCGCTCAGGCCCATTTTGGTCATTTATCTGAACCCGTGATGGATTATGTGGCTAGGTTGCTGCATATTTTACCCATCGAGGTGTATGAAGTGGCTACCTTTTATTCCATGTACGATACCGTTCCGGTTGGAAAGGTGAAATTGGAAGTTTGTCGGACAGGTCCTTGTATGATTGAAGGCGCAGAAAAAATCGTATCGTATATAGAGCATAAACTGGGCATCAAAGACGGTGAGACCACCGCAGATGGAATGTTTACCCTGAAAACAGTAGAATGTCTTGGTGCATGCGGCTATGCCCCGATGTTACAGGCTGGAGAGAAGTTTCACGAACACCTTACCGAAGCCAAGGTTGACGAATTAATCGAAAAGTATCGCAATAACCCTAAAGCCAATTATTTGGGCCTATAATTATGGATCGCAAACTATTATTAGAACATATCGGGGTAGAGGGGATTCATACCCATGATGTATATCGCAAACAAGGTGGATATAAGGCTGTTGAAAAAGCCCTAAAATCTATGTCGCCCGATGATATTGTTGAAGAGGTTAAAAAATCTGGACTCAGAGGTCGCGGCGGTGCAGGATTCCCAACGGGGATGAAGTGGAGTTTTATCGCAAAGCCAGAAGGCGTTCCCCGACATTTTTTGTGTAATGCCGATGAGAGTGAGCCAGGTACTTTCAAGGATCGTTATTTGATGGAGAAAATTCCTCACCTTTTGATTGAAGGAATGATCTTGTCGTCTTACGCTTTGGGTTGCAACCAATCCTACATTTATATCCGTGGTGAATACATGTATATACTACAGATATTGGAAAAAGCCATCGCCGAAGCCTATGCTAACGGATGGTTGGGCAAAAATATCAAAGGAAGCGGATTTGATTTGGAACTAGCTGTTTCTGCAGGTGCAGGTGCTTATATCTGTGGTGAAGAAACTGCATTAATTGAAAGCTTAGAAGGCAAAAGAGGCAATCCTCGTATAAAGCCACCGTTCCCAGCCGTAAAAGGTTTATGGGGCAGGCCTACAGTAGTTAATAACGTGGAAACCATTGCCGCGGTTGTTCCCATCGTGAATGAAGGGGGCGATGCTTATGCTCAGTTTGGCATTGGAAGAAGTACAGGTACTAAATTGATCAGTGCTGCCGGCAATATCAACAAACCGGGTGTCTACGAAATCAATATGGGTATTACAGTGGAAGAGTTCATTTACTCAGATACCTATTGCGGTGGAATGAAAAACGGAAAAAAGCTTAAAGCTTGCGTACCTGGAGGATCTTCAGTGCCAATTTTACCGCACTATTTGGTGTGTAAGACGGCTGCAGGTGAAGACCGATTAATGTCTTATGAAAGCTTGGCTGATGGTGGATTTGTAACAGGCAGTATGTTAGGGTCTGGTGGATTTGTTGTGTACGATGAAGACCAATGTATCGTTCGAAATACGTGGAATTTTACGCGCTTTTATCACCATGAAAGTTGCGGACAGTGTAGCCCTTGTAGAGAAGGTACGGGTTGGATGGAAAAAGTATTGCATCGTTTAGATTATGGCCATGGAAAAATGGAAGACATCGATTTGCTGTGGGATATTCAGCGAAAAATTGAAGGCAACACCATTTGCCCTTTGGGTGATGCGGCTGCTTGGCCCGTTGCTGCCGCAATTCGTCATTTTAGAGAGGAATTTGAATGGCACGTGAATGAACCCAAACTTTGTATAACAAAAAATTACGGTTTAGTAAACGAGAAAAAATTTGAGCCAGTTAACGCATAATTATGTCAGAAACTAACCCAAAATTCAAAGTAACCATAGACGGTATAGAGGTGGAGGTGGATCCAGGAACTACCATCTTGAATGCAGCACGTATGATTGGCGGTGATGTAGTACCCCCAGCCATGTGCTACTATAGCAGCTTGGAAGGTAGTGGTGGTAAATGTAGGACTTGCCTAGTTGAGGTTAGTAAAAGCTCCGAAAAAGATCCTCGACCGATGCCTAAATTGGTTGCAAGTTGTTTCACCCCGATCATGGATGGTATGGAAGTGAAGAACAAGAGCAGCGAAAAGGTGATAGATGCCCGTGCCGGTGTAGTGGAAATGCTTTTGATCAATCACCCATTGGATTGCCCAGTTTGCGACCAAGCAGGCGAATGCGACTTGCAGAATTTGGCTTACGAACATGGCAAGAGCACTACCCGCTATGAGTTTGAAAGAAGGACCTTTGATAAGGTTGATATTGGTGAATATATCAAATTGCACATGACGCGTTGCATTTTGTGTTATCGTTGTGTTTATACTGCCAACCAATTGACAGACAAGCGGGAACACGGAGTGCTCAAACGCGGTGATGCGGCTGAAATCGGCACCTTTATCGAAAAGAATTTAAAAAATGATTTCATTGGAAACGTAATTGATGTTTGCCCTGTTGGTGCTTTAACGGATAAAACCTTCCGATTCCGTTCTCGTGTTTGGTATACAAAACCGATGGATGCTCACAGAGCCTGCAAATGCTGTTCAAGTAAAGCGGTGGTTTGGATGATTGGCGATGAAATTGCTCGTGTTACCGCCCGCAAAGACCAATACGGTGAAGTAAAAGAATTTATTTGCAACGAATGTCGTTTTGAGAAAAAAGAAAAATCCGATTGGATAATCGAAGGTCCTAGACATATTGAGCGTTCCTCAGTAATTTCTGCCAACCATTATGAGGTAGATGCTCCGGTACATACTCCTTTATTAAACAAAGCCTAAGACAGATATGGACAGTGCATTATTTTTAGAGAAACTCATACTTATCGTGGTGATTTTAATGATCACGCTCGTGATGGCCTTGTATTTCACATTTGGCGAAAGAAAAATCGCCGCCTTCTTTCAAGATCGTTTGGGTCCAAACAGGGTAGGCCCTTTTGGAATCTTTCAGCCCTTTGCCGATGGTGGTAAATTGTTGTTCAAAGAAGAAATTATTCCCAAAAATGCTGAAAAATGGCTCTTCATTATGGGTCCTGGCATTGCAATGATTGTTGCTACCATTACCAGTGCGGTAATTCCATGGGGTACGTCATTGCCGATTTTTGGAAGAACCGTTCAACTGCAGGTTGCCGATGTCAACATTGGTATTTTGTATATCATGGGTATCGTTAGTATTGGTGTTTATGGCATCATGATCGGTGGATGGGCATCAAATAACAAATATTCATTGTACGGCGCCATTCGTGCGAGCGCGCAAATGATTAGCTATGAACTCAGTATGGGCTTGGCTTTGATTGCTGTTGTGATGATGAGTGGAACATTGAGTTTGAAGGAAATAGTAGAGCAGCAGCAAGGACTTAACTGGAATGTTTGGTATCAGCCATTGGGATTTCTACTCTTCCTTACGTGTGCATTGGCGGAATGTAACCGTGCACCGTTTGATTTGGCGGAATGTGAAACGGAATTGATTGGTGGTTACCACTTGGAATATTCTTCTATGAAATTGGGATTCTACTTATTTGCGGAATACATCAACATGTTTATCTCTAGCGCTGTTATGGCCTGTGTGTATTTTGGTGGTTATAACTTCCCTGGTATGCATTTGATCTCTGATCCTTTGTGGTTGGGATTGGCGCAAGTAGGAGTGATGTTTGGAAAAATCTTCTTCTTCGTATTCTTATTTATGTGGATTCGTTGGACATTGCCACGTTTCCGATACGATCAGCTGATGCGATTGGGCTGGAAATCTATGATTCCGTTGGCTCTATTGAATATGTTGGCAACGGGCGCAGTGTCGCTATACAACACCTATGGATTTTAAATTAATCTGAAAGATTTCATATTGAGGAGGAAAGAAATTTCCTCCTTTTTTATGTGGACTGAAAATGCTCTAGTAAGCGTTCCATCTTTATTCCACGACTACCCTTGATAAAAGCGTACTCGCATTCAATAGGGTGCGTATCAAGCCAAGCAAGCAAATTGTCTATCGTTTTAAAGCGATAAGGGTGTTTGGGGCATGATTCGCAGAATTCTTCGCCAACCAAGAAGGTATTTTCTTGTATTCCCAACGAGGTACAAAGTTCAAGCAAAGCGCTGTGCTCAGTTTCGCTGTGGTCGCCGAGTTCAAGCATATCGCCCAAGAAAAGCTGCTTATTGCCTTTTAATGTCGCAAATGACTGGATGGCAAATGTCATTGAACTTGGATTTGCATTGTACGCATCAAGGAAGATCTGAATTCCGTTTACGGTGCGCCATTCGCTGCGGTTGTTACTTGGGACGTACTGACAGGCCAACGACATAGATTCTTGTGCATTCAATCCATAGAATACACCCAGTGCAGTACCAAACAGAAGGTTATAGGCGTTGTATCGTCCACTCAAAGGGGAAGAAAATGAACCCACTTGAACCCCCTGGTGATACAAATCAAATGTCAGCAAAGGCATTTCGTTATGAATATCGGCAAAGAAATCAGCCTCTTTGTTTAAAGTGCTAATGGTTAATTGCTTATCCAAGCGCTTTTTCATGGAGTTTAACCAAGAATCATCGATGTTTACAATCGCCAAGCCGTGGCTTGACATCAAACTGAGATATACTTCACTTTCTTCTTTGGCTACTGTTTCAATATCGCCAAATCCTTCTAAATGCTCTTTCCCAATGTTTGTGATGATCCCCGCGTCTGGAGCAATCAAATCACAAAGCACTTTCATCTCTCCAGGGTGATTTGTGCCGAGCTCTATGATGGCATATTCGTGAGAAGGCGTGATGCTGAGCAATGTCAGCGGAACGCCGATGTGGTTATTCCAATTCCCTGGCGTTGCCAAGGTGATACCGGCGGCGTTTAACACGGTTTTGCTGACTTCTTTCGTGGTCGTTTTGCCATTGCTTCCACCTACAATGATCTTTTTGCAAGGCATTTGGGCAAAATGGTATTTGGCCAATTGTTGCAATGCGATGAGACTATTTTCAACATACACAAAACGGGAATCGCTTTTAAACGCTTCACTGTCAACGATTACTAGGCTCGCACCTTGCTCGATGGCTTGCACTGCAAAATTATTTCCATCAAATCTATCCCCCGTAAGACAAAAAAATACGTCGCCCGGTTTTAGAGCCCTAGAATCCGTGCACAACTGGTAATTTGATTCAATAAAAGCGGGGTATACTCTATCGATGAAGTCCGACCATTCCATAATTCAAACCTAATTCAATTCGCCTGCGCGATGCAAACAATAAATCCCCAAAAAATATGATGGCCAATTTTTCGGAGCAACTGATTGGATTTTTGCATTTATTAATAGAAACCGATGCCACAAATTGAATGTGCAGTTTGTCTGTGTTATATTCACGAAACAAATCGCATGCGTAAAACATTACTTTTCGTTATTCTCTTATTTTCATTGACTGCCGCTCATGCGCAATTGAATTACCGTAGCAATCTGAATGGTTTCAAGTTGATGGATGGAACAACTCAAATAGAAAATCCGTTTTGGGGAGGATTTAATTCGCCTCAATTCCAGCACATGGATTTGAATGGAGATAAGTTGTTGGATATCATTGTTTTTGATCGGTATGATTCAAAGGTGATGCCATTTTTAAGACTTCAAAATGATGTGTTTCAGTATGCGCCTGAATACGAGGCATCGCTTCCGAAGGGCCTGTACTATTATAAAACTGCGGATATCAATAGTGATGGAAAATTGGATATTTTTACCCTCTCTGAAAGTAGCAATCTCCTTATTTATATCAACCAAACAACTGCAGGTTCCAATAAATTAAAGTTCAATGGCCTTGGTCCTTGGTATTATCGAAATCAGTTTGATTCTAGCTTTTTCAATTTATACAACCCGTTGAGTTTTTCAAAGTTCGACATGCCAGAGATTTCCGACATAGATGGGGATGGGGATTTGGATATTTTATCATACGATCAAGGAAATTACACCTACAGATTATTTAAAGACGTTCGAGCTGAGAAAAAATGGTCCAAAGACACATTTGAATTTCAAATTATGGATGTTTGCTTTGGTTATTTCAACGAGGGATTTGACAATTCGATCTTATTGGGTGAATGCCCATACAAAGACAAGCTAAAGCCAAGACATACAGGGGGTGCAACTTGTTTGATGTACGATGCGGATGCGGATGGTGATAAGGAATTGATGATTTCAAATATCGGCTTCCCAAGATTCACCTACTTGAAGAATGGAAAAGCGCAGGCCAAATCCTATTATGATACGATGGTTGCCTATGATACCATTTTTCCCAGAAATACTGTCGCAGCCAACCAAATTATGTTCCCAGCAGGTTATTTGGTAGATATCAGCGGCGATGGTGTTCAAGATCTTGTGATTGCACCCAACAATTTTACCGATGTCAAAGAAACCAATCAAGTTTGGTATTATAAGAATTTAGGTCAGAGCAATAAGCCAAATTTCCAGTTTGAAAAATCAACTTTGTTTACAGATAAAACGTTGGATTTAGGCGCTCGAACCGCCCCTGTTTTTGTTGACATTGATGCGGATGGGGATCAAGATTTGTTGGTTGCAAACAATGGCGATTTTGAAATCACCAAAGGATTGAGAGATCGAATTGCTTTGTTTGAGAACACAGGCAATGCCCAAAATCCAGTTTTCACAATCAAGGATAGAGATTTTATGAAATTCTCAGATTCTTCTAACTTGGCGTATCAACACATCTTGCCAAGTGTGGGTGACATTGATAGCGACGGAGACTTGGATTTGATTATTGGATTAATCAATGGTAGGATTGCTTTGTATGAAAATACAGCGGGAGCCAACAAACCGGTGAAATGGGTATATAAAACCCGAGATTTATTAAAGGTATCCTTGGAAATGGGAGAGACAAATGCTGCGCCATTTCTTTACGATTACAACGCCGATGGGAATATGGATTTATTGGTTGGGTATTACAACGGTCGGGTTTCATTGTTTGAGGCCGCAAATAAGACCTATAATAACTTCATTCTAAAATCTAGAAATGCTTGGGGTGCAAGAGGCAATGAATGGAGAGAAGATGTAACCCCTGGTGATTGGAAGGCATTTGGTTATGCAGTTCCCCGCGTTGCTGACTTAAATGGCGATGGGAAAAAGGAATTTATTGTGGGTACTGCTTACGGCTACACTCGATTGTATAAAATTGAAGGACATCCATATACAGATTCATTACTAGCAGATAGCAGTTGGTTCTTCCAATATACCGTTGCGGATTCTACGATGCCTAAAATGGGTTCACGCGTTGTTCCTGCCTTTGCTGAATTGACGGGTGATTCGCTGCAAGAGATGGTTTTTGGCTTGGGTAGAGGTGGTTTGATGTGGGCAAATTCGTTGAATACTAAAAAGCTACCTTCTAATGTTAAGCCTTTGGAATCAATTTCTGCCAATTTGTATCCCAATCCTGGATCCAATTTTGTTGTCTTATCTCGCACAAAAGGAGCGCCAGCATCAGAATGGAAAATCGAATTGTATAATTTACAGTCGCAACTGCAATATGAAACCCATCTGGGTTCAGGTGAACAGGGTGTAGGGATACCCATTCAAGATTTAAGTAATGGGGTGTATTTTGTGAAAATCACCAATTTAGAAGGACAGAATTCGTCAATCAAACTGATTGTACAGCACTAATTTGGCTAACATCTAAAAACTGATTGCAATACGCCTTATACTCATCTTCGCGATTTGAAGCCACGATGAGTGCGCGGTTTCCTAAGTAGGTTTGTAATAGGTCCTCATACAATTTTTTGCCAGAAATATCTAAGTTGGTTAGCGGTTCATCCAGAATTACCAAAGATTCAGTTCCCATCAATGCCATACACAACTTTACGCGTTGTTTCATTCCGCTGGAAAAGGTGAGGAGCGCTTTGGATTTTGTATTACTTGAGAATCCACAAACCGAAATCAAATGGTCTAACGTAACACCCGCCGCAAAACCTTTTACACTTTGATGAAAATCAAACCATTCCTTTAGCGTGAATTCTTCAGGCAATTCAAGGGCTGGAGATGCGAGGGCGATGTGCTTGTACCATTCTGCAGATGAAATTGATTTACTTTGGATATCCAACCATTCGATACTCCCTTCTGTGGGTTTTATCTGTCCTGAAATCAATAATGTTAAGGTGGATTTCCCACTGCCATTCCCTCCCAATACGGCCAATCGAAGAGGATTTTTAGTATCACCCAACTCTAACTCAAGATTCAAATGCCTAAACAACCATGTTCGATGATAGTTTTTGCCACAATCTTGAAAAATAATTTTCATTGTTATTTGGTGATGTACCCTTTCATAATTCCACGGTCAGATTCTTTGATGAATTGCAAAATTTCATCTCTTTCCGTGGTAGGAGAAAATTCTGTTTCGATAATTTTCATCGCTTTAGCGGTATTGTAACCTTTAACAAAAAGCGTTCTATAGATATCTTGAATTTCAGCAATCTTCTCGGTAGAGAATTCTCGTCTTCTAAGTCCTACACTATTTACTCCTTCGTAACTCAATGGTTCACGTGCTGCTTTCGTATATGGAGGAACATCTTTTCTTACCAAGGAGCCCCCACTAATCATAGCGTGACGTCCGATTTTTACAAATTGATGCACCAATGCTGCACCACCAAGAATTGCCCATTCGCCCACTGTTACGTGCCCCGCAACTTGTACACTATTGGCTAAAATACAGCAATCCTCAATTACTACATCATGGGCTAAGTGAACATAAGCCATCAATAAAACATTATTGCCCACTTTGGTAACTCCGGAAGCCTTGGTTCCTTTGTTGATTGTTACATATTCTCTAATCGTAGTGTTATTTCCAATGACAGTGAGAGTTTCTTCGCCATCAAATTTTAAATCTTGCGGAATTGCGCCGATAGATACACCTGGGAAAATACGGCAACTTTTTCCGATTCGCGTTCCTTTGAAAATGGTTGCACCCGACATAACATGGGTACCTTCGCCAATTTCCACATCGGCATGAATGGTGACAAACGGATCAATAATTACGTGATCTGATATTTTTGCCGAAGGGTGAACGTAGGCCAGAGGCTGAATCATTTTTTTAAAGTCTTAGTTTTACGAATTAAGCAATTTTTACAATTTGTGCCATCATTTCTGACTCACAAACCAATTTATCTCCTACCCAAACGCGACCGCGCATCACACACAATCCGCGGCGAACGGGTTCAATTAATTCCAATTTCATAATCAGTGTATCGCCTGGAACTACTTTATCCTTGAATTTCGTATTGTCGATTTTTAAGAAATATGTCGCGTAGTTTTCTGGATCTTCAACGGTACTTAAAATCAATATTCCACCACATTGAGCCATGGCTTCAATCTGCAAAACCCCAGGCAAGATTGGGTCTCCCGGAAAATGTCCAGCAAAGAAAGGTTGGTCAAAAGTGATGTTCTTAATACCTACAATTGTATTTTCTGTTTTGGAAATGATCTTATCGACCAATAAAAAAGGGTGGGCATGGGGTAACATTTTTATGATGTCCTTGGTTGAATACAAAGGTTTTTCATTGGGGTTGTAATACGGCGCCCCATCTTGTTTTCTGCGCAATTCCTTTTTCATAACTTGTTTTATTTTCTTAGCAAAAGCCACATTACTCGCGTGTCCGGGTCTGGCCGCCATTATTTGTCCTTTGATGGGCATACCAACCAATGCCAAATCACCAATCATATCAAGTAGTTTGTGTCGTGCCGGCTCATTTTGAAAACGCAAATCCAAATTATTCAATATCCCATTCTGAGCTACCTCAACCGTATTTTTATTAAAGACCGCTGCCAATCGATCTAACTCATCCTGTTTAATTTCTCTATCAACTACTACGATAGCGTTGTTTAGGTCCCCACCCTTAATCAGATTGTTTTGGAGTAAATATTCTAATTCGTGCAGGAAGCAAAAAGTTCGGCAAGGTGAAATTTCTTTCTTGAATTCGCTCATACTGGTAATTGCCGCATGTTGACTGCCCAAAACGGGTGAATTGTAATCCACCATTACCGTTAATCGATAATCATTAACAGGCATTGCGATGATTTCTACCTTATTCTCTTCGTCCGTAAAATTAATATTGTAAGGAATCTCAAAATATTCCCTTTCTGCATCCAATTCTACAATTTCATTCGCTTCGATTGCCTCTACGAACGGACGGCTACTTCCGTCCATAATTGGCATTTCAGGGCCATTAATATCAATCAGAACGTTGTCTACTTCCATTCCCACTAAAGCGGCCAATACGTGCTCTACGGTAGAAACTGAAGCATTTCCTTTGGTGAGTGTTGTACCCCGACTCGTATCAGTAACCAAATCGCAATCGGCTTCAATGATTGGAGAACCTTCAAGGTCGATTCTTCTGAATTTATAGCCATGATTTTCAACCGCAGGGTTTAAGATTAATATAACGTTGGCTCCAGTATGTAAACCGACACCGGAAATTGTGATGGCAGATTTTAATGTTGTTTGTTTTGGATTTAAAGGATTCATCGTTTAATAACTATGTTTTTTTAAAGGATTCAAATTCGCGTTTTAGTAATTCTAAATCTTGCATCAAGGTATTGAGCTTTCTATTGTTGGCCACACTCTTCAAGAAGGTTCTTACATCGGTAGCAGGGGTCCCCGTTAATTTTTGATTTTCCTCGGTAACATTTCCCGTAATTCCTGCTTGTCCACCCACAGAGGTATGAGGTGCGATGGTTAAATGTCCTGCAACGCCCACTTGTCCGCCAAACTGTGAGTGACTACCTACTTTGGTACTGCCTGAAATCCCTGTTTGCGCGGCAATTACCGTATGTTCCCCAATTTCTACATTGTGTGCGATTTGTACGAGGTTGTCGAGTTTTGTGCCAGATTTAATCACAGTGCTTCCCATCGTTGCTCGATCAATGCTGCAATTGCTACCGATTTCTACCCAGTCTTCTAGTAAAACATTGCCAATTTGTGGAATTTTTACATACTTGCCATTCACTGGTGCAAATCCAAAACCGTCTCCGCCAATCACACTACCGGCCTGAATGATACAATGATTTCCAATGATACAATCCGCATAAATAACAACATTGGGGTAGAGGATGCAATTGTTGCCAATTTTAACATTTCTACCAATATACGCTCCAGGATAAATGATGGTGTTATTTCCGATGGATGTATATTCTTCAATGTATGCAGTGGAACCAATATGTACTCCACTTCCTATAACAGCCGTTTTATGGATGTGGTTTGATTCAATCCCCAAGCGGTGTTTTTTTGGATCGAAATATTTACCCAAAATGGTACAAAAAGCAAAATAGGGATTGTCGTGGTGGATTAAAACAGGGTTAATCGGCTGCTGAGGTTTAAAATCCTTATGGACAATTACAGCGCCACAATGAGTTTCATAAAGGGCTTGTTCATATTTGGGATTTGATAAAAAACTCAATGAATTTGCATTGCCCTCTTCCAATTTGGCGGCATTGGTAATCACTACCGCAGTTTCAGGAAGATCAAGGATTCCACCAATCTGACTCGCTATTTCTTTGGCCGTTAGCATTGTTTCAACTTGCAAATTAATACCAAACTCATAAATCACCGCCGATTTGCCCACATAAACTCACTTTTCATGGATGAAAAACCCACAATCGTATGGAGAATCAATTTTTCTTTCTATTTTGGCCGATAGATTAACAGAAATCCATCATGATTGTAACAGAAGACCAAATGTATTCCGACAAATCGCATCCCAAGGGATTGTACGTTTTGTTCGTGACCGAAATGTGGGAGCGTTTTAGCTATTATGGCATGCGTGCCTTGTTTGTTTTGTTTATGGCGAAAGCAATGCTATTCGACAAAGCCTATGCATCCCAAATTTACGGTAGTTATACCGGGTTGGTTTATTTAACCCCTCTTTTGGGTGGGTATATGGCCGATCGCTATTGGGGAAATCGAAAATCAATTATCATTGGTGGTGTGTTAATGGCCATTGGACAGTTGTTTATGTTCTTTGCAGGTACTTTTTATCAAGAAATTGAAATTGCAGCTCCATTAATGTTTACTGGATTGGGCTTTTTGATTATTGGAAATGGATTTTTTAAACCCAATATTTCTACGATGGTTGGACAGTTGTATCAAGCAGGAGATAAGCGGGTAGATTCAGCCTTTACGATATTCTACATGGGTATCAACTTGGGCGCTTTCATCGCGCCTTTGTTGTGTGGTTATTTGGGCGATACAGGCAATGCTGCTGATTTCCGTTGGGGATTCATGGCTGCATGTGTAGGTATGATTGTCAGCTTGATCCTTTTCATCACTTTGAAAAACAAATACCTCGTAACACCAACCGGTGAGCAAATTGGTGAAAAACCAAACTCTGCCCGTGAGGTGAAGTCAGAAACTGAAGCTGCTGCGCCTGTAAATTATACCGCAATGGGTATTTGGGCTGCTGTTTTTGGTGGGTTACTCTATTTGTTCCATTTTCAAGCCGAGATGGATTGGATTGGATCATTTATTTTCTCATTAACCATTGCAGCACCGGGATATATTATTACAGACCCAACCCTAAGCACTGTTGAACGTCAGCGTATTTGGGTAATTTATATTGCCGCTTTCTTTGTGATATTTTTCTGGGCTGCATTTGAACAAGCGGGCGCATCACTGACTTACTTTGCTGAGGAGCAAACCAATCGTGAAGTATTTGGAACCACAGTTCCCACGTCTTATTTTCAGAGTATCAATGCAGTAGCAATCGTAATCTTTGCCCCATTGTTCGTTTGGTTGTGGGGTTGGATGGGCAAGAGAAACATGGAGCCAGCATCACCCTTTAAACAGGCCATGGGATTGTTCCTTTTGGCCATGGGTTACCTAGTAATTGCATTTGGTGTTAAAGGCATCGATCCTAGCACAAAATTGAGTATGGTTTGGTTGGTGTCGTTGTATACAATTCACACCTTTGGTGAGTTGTGTTTGTCGCCCATCGGACTGTCAATGGTCAACAAATTGGCTCCCGTGAAATTGGCTTCTTTGTTGATGGGTGTGTGGTTCCTTTCAACAGCTGCTGCCAACAAATTTGCAGGAACTTTAAGTGCATTGTATCCTGAGGAAGTGAAAATAGAGAAGCGATATTCTGCAAAAGCAGATGCTTCTGTTATGTCGGTGTTTAATACCCAAACTTTAGATACCAACGTGTGGAAAGCTGATCCTAAAGGAACTTATTCTTTGGCTACAGCAACGGTAAAAACGGTGAAGGCTGCAGATGCTGAAACGGATTCTATGGTAGCAGTTCAAATGAATATGATTCCAGCTGTTGATTCAACAGCAAAGCCAACACCAGTAACGAGCAAAATTTCTGTATTTCATATGAAAGTGATCAAATCGAACAACAAGTATTTTGATCGCGGTGTTCTTTTGAACGATACTACGCTCATTACACATGATTCGGTTGATGTAGTTACCAATGTAAATGGGATAAAAACAGCAAAAAAAGAGGAGCGTTTGCAGACATGGAATTTGAAGCCTCAAAAGCCGACTTTCTTTGTGAAAATTGAAACGCTATACGATTTCTTCATGCTCTTTGTATTTATGGCGGGAGCCGCATCAATCGTATTGTTCTTTTTGAGTGGCAAGCTCTTAAAGATGATGAATGGTGTGCGGTAAGTCACATGAATAATTTTCTGTAACAAACATTTCTTTTCTTACAAACAAAAAGAGGGAGCCAACGGCTCCCTCTTTTTGTTAAAAATTCGCGTATTCAATATCTGCGTTAGGTTTCGATCAAATACTCGTCCGTTTCGGTAATTTCAAACCAATACAATTCCAATCAATTCATAATCAATTTACTGTAAATTCAAAAGTAAGTCAGCAACCACAAAAGTGCTACCCCCTACATAAATCAAATCTTGGGGTCTAGCGTCTTTGAGAGCCATGAAATAAGCCGTTTGGACATCATCAAAAGCCATGCCCGCTAATCCTATTTCATGGCCTTCCGTGGCCAGTTCGTCTGCATCCAAACCCCTAATAACACTTGGTTTACAAAAGTAATAGATAGCATCCTTTGGAAGCAATGAGAGAATTTCCTTTCGGTCTTTGTCGGAAACCATGCCCCAAACCATTCGAATGATTGGCGGTTGTGCGTTAATTTCAATGGCAGAATTGTGATTTTCAATAAGATTGAGTTTCCACACTTCAACGGCCTTTGCATATTGATCCCGCAATTGACCCATCGTATAATTAATCCCATCTGAATTGTGCGCGATATCAGTAACCGTCCAAGGATTGTTGGAAATAACTTCCCACCTACCTCTTAAACCAGTCAAGGAAACCACATTTTCCAAGGCTTCCATAATTAAACTGCGCTTCAATGGTATCCATAAATCTTTTAATGCTTCAATGGCATAAGCAAATGTTTGAATATTCTCGAGCTGGTAATTGCCTTTCAACGCCAAACGACGAATAAAACCTACATCCACTGCCAAATCATGATAGATTTTAGCATTGTTTTCTATGGATACAGCCTTCATTACGTCCATCGCTTCATTGCGCATGGGTCCTAAAGCCACAGGAACTCCACGTTTAATAATTCCAGCCTTCTCCGCTGCGATTTTATCGATGCTATTGCCCAGAAGGTCCATATGATCCCATCCTATATTTGTAATTACAGATAGGATAGGAGTGATCACGTTTGTACTGTCCAACCTTCCTCCGAGTCCCACTTCAATCACCCCGATATCGATTTTCTCCGCTCTAAAATGATAAAAAGCCAAAGCAACCGTGATTTCAAAAAACGAGGGTTTGATTCTATCCAACGTCTCGTGAATCTCATTCATGAAATCAATCACCGTTTTTTCATCGATGCACTTGCCATCGATTCGAATGCGTTCGGTGAAGTTCAAAAGGTGAGGAGATGTATATAAGCCGGTTTTGTATCCGTGTTGCGTTAAGGTAGCTGCCAACATGCTAGAAACCGAACCTTTTCCGTTGGTTCCGGCCACATGAATCCATTTTTGATCTATGTGAGGGTTTCCTATGGCCTCAAGCAAAGCAATCGTGTTGTTTAAATCTGCCTTGTAAGCTGCTTTCCCAATGTTATGAAACATGGGCAATTGACTAAACATGTAGTCTAGGGTTTCACTATACGAGGTAAACCTCGGCATTAAAAAGATTTCGTTACGTTTAGTGTGACCAATGCACTTTCACCACAGCCTTCGCCATTTTTTGCAAATGTTGATTCATTTAAGAAATCGCGGAATATTCGCATCATATCGCCGTCATCACCGTTCCATGAAGTTCCTTTCACGTTCCATTCAACTACGCTCCATTTTCCGTTACAATCAATCCTAACCCTGGCGATAATTACGCCAAATGCATCTGTTCGGGGGTTATTGTAATTGGAACTCATCGCATATTTCGTGAACTTATTGCTAAAATTCGCCCCTCCCTTATTCCCAGTCACTCGATCGCCAAAATTACCAGTAACGCCGCCACTTGTGCCTCCTTTACCCGAGCCAGTGCTTCCGGTTCCGTTTTTCCAACCGTTTGGATCGCCTTCGCCACCCTTACCAACCCGTTTGCCAATTTTGGTCATATCTACCTTGATTTTCGGATTGTCTGATGCAGGTCGATTTGAACTCGGTGGGTCAATCGGAGGTAGACTCGCACTTTCTGGTTGCGCTTCACTCGTTACTACTGGACCAGCACCACCACTTTGCGGTTGATTTCTTTGAGGTCCTTGAGAAGGGTCGCCGCCCAATTTTGGTGGAGTTGGAGATGGGCCGCCATCGGTAGGACGACCAAAACTAGGATCTTCCACCATGCCAAAGTCTAAAATCAAATCCCCTTTCTTATTTTCAAACGGGGGATTTGGAATCGAAATATGCACAAAATACAGCATCAACAAGATGATTGCAGACGCAATCAGAGCTATCACCCATGAAACAGCGCGCTGGCCGTTTGTAGTTCTAAGGTTTTCCTCAATTTGATAATGTGCCATCAGTTATTCCAATCTAACGCGATATCGGATACCGATAATGTACCCGTTGGCAAAATTTTAATCGTCTCAGCATAATCACTTGCCAATCTATCAGATTCAAATCTGCCCAATACTACCTTATATAAACTCGATTTTTTTCCCTTGATTAAACACGCATCAATTCCTAAACGCTGCCACAATAGACATTCCCTTTCACCCAAAGAAGGAGTGAGGTACGCGCCGCCAACGATTACAAATTTTCCTTTTATCTCGATATTGGCTTGTTTAAATTCAGCAATACCATCAATTCCTTGAGCATATTTCAACTGGTGCGAAATGACTGTGGATTTGGCTGATTTATCGTCCCCTTCACTTTCGTCGACAATGATAAACTTGTCAATATTGGATTTGATCGGAGTATTTATCTTGATTTTTTGACTGTCTTGTGGAAATAATGTTGCCATGTGATTCCCAGTGCTCACAGACCAAATCTGAGCGATGCTTAACAATACGCCGGCTCCAATACTGATAATTGCAAATGATGCCGCCATTCGCCAAAGTACTGGCGTTTTTCTTTTAGATTCTGTAAATTCACTGTGCTGCTGTTCTAAAGAAAATTCAGAATCAATCGGAGTACTGTCTATAACTCCATCTATCAACTCAGTATTTTTATCGCCAATCAGTGGCAATGTGGTTTCAGAACGATAAACGGGTATATCCTTCCAGTGCCAATCGATGATTGGTAAGCCATAAGTTTGCTTACTTAAATTCAAGGTTGGGCTTGCAAGGAAGAACAAATCACCCATCGCATTTCTATGAAACTTTCCTAAATCACCCATGGAAATGGCGTGCGTAGTTGTACAATTGGTGTTGAGTGCATTGAACTCTGTAATCAAAAGATTTGATGATTGTCTGAATTGCAATCCACAGATTTCCTTGAGTTCGTTGGCTACAAATCCATCATCTTCTTGAATATTTGAATTAAAGAAAAGCGTGTGAATACTGGGCTTGAGTTGACCAGAAAATGGGTTGGCCATGCCATAATTTTTGCGAAGAATAAAAGCACCAAAACCCGGAATTACAGCACATTCGTATTTGTATAAAACACGGGTGATTGCCATTACTAATGCGGGATTCATAATACAATATTACGGCTATTTTTTAACTCTTCCTCAAAACAACGACAGTGATAGTCCGCCCATTATAGTGGTACCATAGTTTTTATAACCATACCACTGCTGATATTGATTGTTTAGGAGATTGCTACCTTGAATCCAAATCCTACCTTTACCAGAAAGTCTGTAATCGAGTCGTGCATGAATATCCATATACCCTGGCATTTCCTTGGTTTGAGGCTTCCCATTTACGATGACCTGATTTCGACGCTTGCTTACACCGTCTAAGCCACACTGTATTTCGATTGATTTACCCAAGTAATATTGACCTGATACACCATAGGTAAGAGAGGGTAGATGCCAAGCGTAATCATTTCTATCCACGTTGTAACTTATCACTTTGGCATTGGCGGACAATTTCAACTGCTCGCCAATTTTATACTTGACCAAACTCCTAAAATACACACTGTTTACATCGGCATAGATGAATTGTAAAGAACCTAAACTATCGGACATTGCTTTTTTCTTGCCTGAAACCATCAAAGAATCGGCTCGCGAAACCACCAAAGCGAAGTTTGAAGAAGAGTTGCCTCCAAAATCCAAAGCAAATTCAGCATTTTCAGTGATTTTCCCTTTGATTCCTAGGTATCCGTTGAATTGTTCGTAGGTGTTTTTAATAGATACTGAATCGCCAGTAAATGGCACAAATGAATTCATTCTACGGAAACTATTCTTCTTTAATCCACCATCAATTCCGCCATAGATTTTCAAGTTGAGTCCTGTAAGCGTCTTTTCCACTTCTAGATACGGGTTGACATATAATTTGCTTGTCGTGTTTAGTGTGTCGATGGTCTGTGTCCAATTTGTTAATAGCACACCAAATTTCACATCCAACTTAGTGGGTTGATGGTTGAATTTTACATAAGGTAGGGCATCAATAAATAACTGTTTGTTTTGACTCAAACCATTGAATTTATTGGTGTCTGGCTTTTGCTGCATATCTAAATATGTGGCACTCAAATCAGCACCCCAAATTACATTTTTCACCCGATGGGAAACATTGAGATAACCGCTAAAATCCATTTCTTTTTGATAAAATGATCCAGTATTAAATGCCTGTGCGGCAATGCCAGTATGGATTGAAGGCCTTTTCCCGCTGGCGATGAGATCGTAATCTACACCCAAACCAAAATGGTTGCTTATTTTTCCGGTGTTAGTGATGCTTGGTTTATCATAGGCCGAATCCTTTGCGAAGAAATTGATTTTATCGATGTTGTAAAAAACCTTTGTTTCTAAGCCGGAATTCTGGAAATATTTGGCTCCTTTTAATTGGAATTTATTGGTTGAAAATTCGCGAATAGAATTGGCTGGGTTGGCATTTAAATGTAAGCCACTGAAATTGTAGCTGTAATTCGGATTGGCTTTGCTACTTAAATAGAGTTCTCCGAGGATATGCCCATAATTACCGCCGCCAATTCTGGCGTAATTGGATAGGTAAACAGAATCTGAACTCTTATCCTTTAGTTTTTCGGGCTGCACTGGACGAATGATCTTTCTCGTATTCCAAGCAAATTCAGGTGTTTCGAACTTAACATTAATTTTGGGGTTTTCCGAGCGGGGTACAGTTGGATCTAATACCAACTTTGAGGATGGGATGAGTTTGGGCTCGAATTTGGTGGTTACCTGACGCGACGAATTGTCGATTCCTCGATTTCCTGGTTGGGCAACAATAGACGCACCAACAAGCGTTGTAAGTCCAATTAGAATAACACTTTTCATGTAATTACAAAATTCAATGAATCATTCCTTAGGATACACACCGTTTTTGAGGGTGTCTAAAAAATATAACGGAATTGTGCATGACAGGGTTTTAATGAAAGTAATTCAGAAAATTTATTGAAATAGTTGAAGTATTTGTTGGTTATCCTTATCTTTGCAGCCCAATTCACGGATTTATGTACGCCATTGTTGAAATAGCCGGAAGGCAATACAGGGTAGAAGAGAACAAGCATCTTGTTGTCAATCGTCTACAAGCAGAAGCAGGCTCAACCATTGAGTTTGATAGAGTATTAATGGTTGGTGGTGATAAAATCAAGGTGGGTGCCCCCACAGTTGATGGAGCCACAGTAACAGCCACAGTTAAAGAGCACGGAAAAGGTGACAAAGTATTGGTATTCAAGAAGAAAAGAAGAAAAGGATACCAAAAAATGAATGGATTCCGACACTATTTAACATTATTAAAAATCGAAAGTATTAAAGCCTAATTATAGAAGAACGTCATGGCACACAAAAAAGGTGCGGGTAGCACAAAAAACGGTAGAGAATCACACAGTAAGCGCCTAGGAGTTAAAATCTATGGTGGCCAAGTTGTGAGGGCTGGTAATATTATTGTTCGTCAACGTGGAACAAAACATCATCCAGATGTGAACGTTGGTATTGGTAAAGATCATACTTTGTTCGCTTTGTCTGATGGAATTGTAGTATTCCGTAAGAGCAGAGAAGGAAGAAGTTTTATCTCTGTTCAAGGTCAATCCTAATTATTTAAAAAATAAATATCACAAAAAGGGGAAGGCAACTTCCCCTTTTTTTTATTTTTGCATCACCATGACAAACCTCACTCCAAAATATCCCTCGGATTCATTTACGCTTATGAATGAAATTGTATTGCCTAACGATACCAATACATTGGGAAATTTGATGGGAGGTAGACTGTTGCATTGGATGGATATTTGTGCGGCTATAGCCGCCCAAAAACACAGCCATCATATTGTGGTTACAGCAGCAGTCGACAGTGTTTCGTTCAAAGAAAGCATTCGATTGGGAGATGTAGTTACGCTCAAAGCCTATGTATCTAGGGCATATAATTCTAGTATGGAAGTATTTATTGAAGTATTTGCAGAAAATTTGCCTTCGGGCGGTAGGGTGAAATCCAATGAAGCCTATTATACATTTGTGGCATTAGATGGTAGAAATAAACCTGTAACAGTTCCAGAGTTGACTCCACAAACGGAAGAGGAAGTGCTCAAGTATGAGGGTGCTTTACGCAGACGTCAGGTAAGATTGATTCTCGCTGGCAAAATGAAGCCAGAAGATGCGCAAGAGTTAAAAAATCTCTTTGTATAATAACCTAAGTCGCTTTTGTCGCTAGTTGCGTAGTTTATTTGATTAATCCAATCTCCCTTAATCGTTCCAATAGAAACTCCATAGCGGTGCAATCTCTATACTTTTTTGGATTTTCTTCGGAAATACACTGAGGCAAACAATTTAACGGTACCGACGGTCTTGGATGAAGAAAGAATGGAATACTGTAGCGCGGCTTTCCCCATTGATTCTTGGGTGGATTTACTACCCGATGCGTTGTGCTTTTTAACTGGTCATTGGTCAATCGTTGTAACATATCCCCCACATTTACAACAATATGGTCCTCAACTTCAGTTACCCCAATCCACTGATCGTGTTTGTTGAGTACTTCTAATCCATCAGCACTGGCACCTACCAATAAGGTGATTAGATTTATATCCTCGTGTTCTCCGGCTCTGATAGCCTCTTTTGGATCACCCGTAATCGGTGGGTAATGTATGGCTCTTAAAATGCTATTTCCTTTGGTAACGCGATCATCAAAATAGAATTCATCCAATTTCAAATGCAATGCGATCGCCCTTAATATTTGAACACCCGTATTTTCAAGTGCACGAAAAACATCTTCACCAGCTACATTGAAATTCAACAGTTCAGTAACTTGTTTGTTGGCTGGATAGGGGTGGTCTTCCAGTATTTGGTATTGTCCAAAATGCCAAAATTCCTTTAAATCGCCAGCGTTTTGGTTCTTTGCGTGTTCTTTTCCAAACCCCGTGTATCCTCTTTGACCCCCACCTTCAGTATCGCCGTATTTTAATTTATTCGATTCTGGTAATGAGAAGAAATTGGCAACCTCTTGATAGAGAACCTTTAATGTGTCTGTTGGAATTCTGTGATTTCGTATGGCAACAAATCCGATTTGTTCGTAGGCATTGCCTAACTCCGCAACAAACTCACTTTTTTGTTCGGCGGAACCTTCGATGAAATGAGATAAATCTAATTTGGGAATGGATTGCATGGTGCGAATTTACCATACTATAACAAGAATTGTATTATCCGATGGAGTGAAATAATTTAGAATCACTCTCCTCCAATATTATGGATAGGGTAGTTGAATTTGGCGAAATCATTAGGGTATCCATATCATACATGGCCTGATAAATTTCTTGAAAATACATAGTCCATTCAGGGTGCTCATAAATATTGTCCTTTATGTAAGCCGCTATTTCAGCATTGGCTTCACCATAATAATAAAGAAGTAGGTCTGAGTGTGATAATGGTCTTGTCATATGCTTGGCTAAAACGACAAACATATAACGGACCTAAAATCAGATTATTTTACTTTGGCAACACTTTTTTGCATCTTTTTTCGCAGGTTCAAAATTGCGTAGTGCATTCTGCCGATACATGTGTTGATATTGGTTTCCGTAAGGGCTGCAATTTCTTTGAAACTGAGGTCGGCATATTGACGTAAAATCAATACTTCGCGTTGATCTTCAGGCAATTCCCAGATCCATTGACGTAAAATATCAATGTCGTCCTTAGCAACCCTGTATTCTTCCTGACTTTCAACAGTAATACCCAGACTATCAAAAACATCGCGACCTTCAGTATCCACAACTACGGGCATCCTTTTTCTTGCGCGAATCGTATCGATGCTCATATTGCGAGCGATACGAAGTACCCAAGGTAGGAATTTGTCTTCGTGATTGTATTTGCCTTTCTGGATGCTATGAATCACCTTAATGAAGGTTTCCTGAAAGATATCTTCAGCAACGTAACGATCGCCTACAAGCAAATAAATACTCGAAAGGATCCGAGATCTATGGCGTTTTAGTAAAGTTTCAAATGCTGCGTTGTTACCGTCAATGTAACGTTTAATCAGCACGCCGTCGGTTATCAATGGTGTAGTCATAATACTCCTCCTTTGCAGGTTAAAATTGGCTTTAATAAGGCAAGATTTGGTTGAGTATTTTTCTACGTATAGGCGTTTCTGATTTTGTATCAATGGTAAATCAATGCAATAAAATTGGTAATTGCAAATTTTAATTGTGAAAAACTTAAAAAAAGTTATTTCAATCCATGAATAAATTCTGTGGCCATCATTTTGGGCTTGCCTGGCAATTGCATTTGGGTTACTTTATAATAGCCATCATGAAGACAAATAATTAGTTGGCGAGATTCAATGGAAATAGATGTTTGTAAAAAAGGTCCAAGGAGTCCCAATTTTTCGCCACTGAGTATTTTCATATCGCCCCATTGACTTTGAATCCAAGCGCCTGGAAAGGGACTCAAGCCTCTTACTTTGTTGTGAAAGTCATGAAGTGATAGATTTAAATCCAACTCGGCAAATTCTCGATGTAATTTCGGTGCCGTTTTAAGTTCCGCGCTAAAATCTTGGGGAGTCGTATGGCAATCGCCATCAGAAACCATCTTCAACGAATGTGCGATCAATCCCGCGCCTTCAACCATCATCCGATCATGTAATTCACCTACCGATTCGTTTTCGCCAATTGACAGCTCTGTTTTTGCGATAATGTCCCCGGTGTCTATTTCATGTTTTAAGAAAAATGTGGTCAAGCCCGTTGTTATTTCCCCATTAATAATTGCATGATGAATGGGTGCAGCTCCCCTGTATTGTGGAAGTAAAGAACCGTGCAAGTTGATGGTTCCAAGGGTAGGGAACGACCATACTTTTTCTGGAAGTATCCTAAACGCGATAACTACACCTAAGTTTGGATTCAATGATTCCAATTCGTTCATGAAATCTTCAGATTTCAAATTGGCAGGTTGTAATATTTTTAAACCTAGTTCATTCGCTTTGCGTTTAACGGCACTTTCCGCAACTTTTTGACCTCGACCTGCCGGTTTATCCATTGCTGTAATTACCCCTACCACATTGTAACCGCTGTTTACGATTTTTTCCAAAGAAAATGCGGCAAAATCTGGAGTTCCAAAAAAAATGATTCGTAGGTTAGACTGTCCCATTGAATACAAATGTACAACAGCCAAAAGCAACCAATCCTAACAACTTACTGTCAATTCCTTATCGAAAAGTCACAATCATACATAAAATCACCGATTTTTGTATAAGAAGTAGGTGTTTTGCTGTTAGGAATGATGATAAGAAACTGTGTACGCATGATTTTTTTTAATTTACAGCAGGCAATTTTTGCTCTGCGCGTGCAAGTATTTTCATTTTTTTTGCTTATTTCCGCAACTGCTTTCGGCAATGTGGTATATCCAACCCAAGAGTCAGCAGGAGAACCTGTTTTCATATTAAACAAAGGTCAGTGGCCAAAAGGTGTATTATCCAAGGTACATCTTAATATTGGCGATTTGTGGATTACCCAATCAGGATTTGTATGGAATTTGTTTGATTCCTCTGCTTTTGAAAAACTGCATGATCGTACAACGCAAACATTAAAGATTCCAACGCAAGCCGTGTTTATGGATTTTATTAAACCCACCGGCGTTGCTCACGTGACAGGCTCTGGTAATGCATCAAGCGAATATTATAATTATCATAACGCAAGAGGCAGTTTTACAGAATTACATAAATACAGTAGCGTAATCATTTCTCATGTTTGGCCCGGTGTAGACTTAGAGGTGAAATCATTTCAAAACACAATTAAATACAATTGGATTGTTCATTCAACTACGAATCCAAACATTATTCGATGGAATTATAGAGGTGAAAACACCCTCGAATTAAGTGCCTCAAAACAGTATTGTAGAATTAAAACCAATATCGTTGATTGGACGGAAGAAATTCCTGCTGTATACTACAATGGATTAAAGGGTGGGATAGATGAGGGTCAATCCGAGAATTCGATACTAAGTACGAATTATGTCCAATTTGATGATGGTAGCTTTCAATTCAACATCAAGAATTTGGATCTAAAAAATAATCGTGATTTGGTAATTGATCCCAAATTGGTTTTTAGTACCTATACCGGATCTAGAGCAGACAACTTTGGATGCACGGGAACCTATGATATTTACGGAAATGGGTATGCTGGAGGTACTGTTTTTGATGTTGGATTGCCTGTAACCCCTGGTGCTGCACAAACAACATTTGGTGATGGGGTATCTGAAGATTTGGGATATGGGGGTTCAAGGGATGCGGCCATTTTAAAGTTCAACGCTACTGGTAATCAATTGCTGTTTTGTACTTATTTGGGAGGGTCGAATAATGAGCAACCCCATTCCATGGTCACAGATTCATTGGTTAATTTGTATGTGATGGGGTCTACCCGAAGCACGGATTTTCCGATGGGTGCCAATGGACAATATGATAATTCGCACAATGGGGGATACGATTTTTTTATTACCAAATTTAATTCTACTGGCACAACAATTTTAGCCTCTACGTTCTTTGGCGGCACTGGAATGGATGCTGTGGGCGCTGATAGATCGGCAACAGGTGTAAGTGTGGATGATTTTCCACTGATTTATAATTATGCCGATGAGTTTCGTGGTGAAATCATCACAGATCAAAAAAATATTTATGTTTCTGGCATTACATATAGTTTGAATTTTCCAAGAACGGGCAATGGGGCCTATGGTGGTAAATCCGATGCCGTAGTATTTTGTTTGAATAACTCCCTCACAATGCTAAAATGGTCGCAGCAGTTTGGTGGGGGTGGGTTTGATGCGCTCTACGGTGTTGCTTTGGGTAAATCAAATGATGTTTATGTAAGTGGTGGCAGTTCCAGTAATAATTTGAAAACAGTGATTGGTTCCAAGTGGATAAACGATTATCAAGGAGGCATTGCTGATGCGATTTTAATGCGATTGGATAAGTATACGGGTGACGTTTTACAGGGTCGATATCATGGCACATCGCTTTATGAACAAGCCCATTTCGTACAAACAGGGCTTACCGGAAAACCCTATATTTATGGTCAGACTGAGGCCAATATGCCCAATCTGAACGCAAGGTTTTATCAACCTGGAGGCGGTCAATATATTTCTTGTTATTCCATCGATCTATCATCGGTAGATATGCAAACTACGTTCGGTTACAATGCCAGCAACATTATTTACCCCAACATCAGCCCAAGTGCTTTTTTGGTTGATAGATGCGAACGAATTTTCGTTTCTGGATGGGGTGGAAGTACCAATTCTGCATTGTATGATGTCAATACCGGTACCCCAAAACAACATCGAAACAAAGGCAGAACAACTGGATTGCTTACAACAGCTGATGCCGCACAGAAAAATACCGACGGCAGTGATTTTTATATTGCTGTATTCTCAAAAAACTTTTATTCTTTGGCTTATGCTACTTTCTTTGGTGGGGTAAGTACTCCGGGGAAAACGGCTGAGGAACACGTGGATGGTGGTACCTCGAGGTTCGATGCAAAAGGCATTATCTATCAGTCCGTTTGTGCGGGATGTAGAAGGAATGGATTGTTTCCAACCACGCCTACGGCGTACAGCAGAACAATGAATAGTAACAATTGTAACAATGCGCTATTTAAAATCGACTTTGAGAACCTCAATTTAAAACCTCGGTTGAAAGACACATTTGTTCAGGTAATAGCCACCCAGCCCATTAATTTCCAAATAAAAGGGGTAGATCCAGATCCTTTTGATACAATGTATTTGCGCGCCACATGGATTAAAAAGGGTGGAATGAAGGGGGCTGACACGGCAAAATTTACATTAATTCCAGGGATTGGCTCCGCGACTCTGAAGTTGGATTGGAAAACCCTCTGTAGCAGTTTTTCTAAAGACACCATTGAATTACTTGTTACGGTAATGGATCGAGGATGCCCAAAGGCCGATACAACCTACGCTAGAATTAAAATACTCGTTACAGAACCCCCAAAAGTGATTCCGCCTGATGCCATTTGTGTGAGTTTTGATCGGCAAACATCAAAAATGTCGATCTCGTGGAATAACATCGCAACACCCGGATCATTTTTTAAATATTTCCTTCTGCGTAGAACCAATCCAGATGGTTCAATGAAAATTCTCGATACCATTAGAAGCGGTTCTGCAGATGTTTATGTGGATGGGAATGTGGTAAATCCACGACAGAATAATTACTGTTACGAACTAATTGGTGTGAATATTTGTGACGTACAAGTGTTTGCGAAAAATATATTTTGTACCGTTGTTGAATTGAATACCCCCATCGCGGGCGTCCCTTTGTATACAACAACTATCGTAAATGACCGATACGCGGAAATTCGTTGGGGCAGGAGTCAGGAACCAGATTTTAAGGAATATGAACTGTATCGAATTCCACGGGGTGGGAAATTTGGGAATGTTCCATTGGCAATAACCACGGATACGTTTTATCGGGATTCGTCTTTTAATGTCGATGATCGGTCCTACTGTTACCAGATAATGGTCACAGATCAATGTGGTCATGTGAGCTCTGGAAGCAATGAAGGATGCAATGTGGTTTTGGGTGGCACGTCTAAAGAAGCACCAGATTACTATTTCGACTTAAATTGGATGGATTATCAAGGATGGGCTGATGGTGTGAGAGATTGGACATTGGAGCGGAAAGATGATGACCATGCCTTTGTTGTTATGGCTCCATCTTTAATGGTTCAGAGCTATCATGATGATAAGTTGGACTACGATTATGGTGGATACTTATATCGAGTTACTGCGCATCGAAATCAGTTGATGGCAGCAGAACAATCATACAGCGAGAGCAATTGGATCTATTTAATTCAACCACCAGAAGTTTGGGTGCCAAGTGGGATTACGCGTAATAAGGATGGGTTAAACGATGTCTGGGGCACTTTTCCGTTGTTCGTTAAGGAATATGAGATGAAAGTCTATAATCGTTACGGACAAAAGATTTGGGAAAGTACCTATAAAAAGAACCAATGGGATTGTCAGTATCAATCCAACGAAATTCCCGATGGCGTTTATGCGTGGTACCTAGTTTTTAAGGGTTGGGATAAAAAAACGTACGATAAGGCTGGCACCGTAACGGTAATACACTAACTCTTAGTGTGTTCGGTCTTGCAAATAGTCAAGAAGTTCTTGTAGTCCCTGCGTTTCAAAGCCGGCGTACGCTAATTCTTGGATAATAGCCTTGGCCGCTGTGCCATATTCAGTACTTTTATCCAAAATATTTACGTCAAGGCCCCACGTTTTCCATCCTTCTATCACAGCATCTGCTCGATTTTGCCCCTCCAATTCACCAAACCACTGATTGGTAGTATTGGCATCATGTTCCATTGATTTGATGTAAAGCCAAGTCTTTTTGCCTTCCATGATATCACCGCCAATCACTTTACCCACTTTGTTTGATGTTCCGAAGGCATCCAAATAATCATCCATCAACTGAAAACTCATGCCAACTGCAATTGCGAATTGGTATAATTTTTCAACGACATCCTCACTGGCATTGGCTGTAAGTGCGCCCGCGGCCAAACTACAACCCAATAATACAGCTGTTTTGTTTTGGATCATGTGTAGATAATCTGCCTCGCTCACTTCGTTTCGCTCGGCAAAATCCATATCGTCTTGCTGTCCTTCACACACCTCAGTAGCCGTTTTAGAAAATAATGCCAAGATTGCATCTTTATTGGGTCCGCCATAAGCCAATATGGATTCATAGGCTTTTACCAATAAATTATCGCCCGCCAAAATCGCAGTAGGCTCATTCCACTTTTTATGCACCGTAGACAATCCCCGTCGTTGATCCGCCCGATCCATAATGTCATCATGTACCAAACTGAAATTGTGAAAAATCTCAATCGCATGAGCCACCGAAATCGCATCGTTCACTTTACCGCCACAACTCTCCGCACCAATCAAACAAAGCACGGGCCGAATACGCTTGCCACCCAAATTCATGATGTAATTCATGGGGTCGTACAAATTACTAGGACTGCCCTGAAAGGGATTCTTTCGCAAATAATCTAAATAGTTTTCTAGGTGCGTTGCAATACTCATATTAATCCAACAAATAAAAGTCGATAATTCTTTTTTGTGCGTCAGTTTTTTTCACAGAAACCGTAATCGGGTCGCCCATATGGTAACTTCTGCGCGTTCGCTGACCTACCAATTTCTTTTCTGCTTCGTAATAGGTGAACCGATCGGTTTTGATATCCGACATACGAATTAATCCCTCGCAATGATATTCAGTAGCCATCGCATAGATACCCCATTCCGTTATCCCGGTAATTGTAGCGTCCATCGTTTTGCCAATGTGCTGCTCCATCATCAAGGCCAATGTGTACTTTGTACTTGCCCTTTCTGCCTCAGCCGCTTTCTGCTCCATATTGCTGCTGTGCTTGGCAATCAATTCGATTTGAGATTCACTCATAACGGGTGCAGGATTGCTCAAATACTGCTGTAATAATCTATGAACCAATAAATCTGGATATCTGCGAATGGGAGAGGTAAAGTGGGTGTAATGCTCAAAAGCCAAACCGAAGTGATCTGAGCGATAGGCTGTGTAAACGGCCTTCGACATAGTTCTGATGGCCATTTGTTGTAGTATTTCACCGTTTGGATCCCCTTTGGTTCTCTCCATTAACTCGTTAAAAGATTTCCGCATTTGGAGCTCATTATCGATGTTTATTGGATATCCCATCAACTTGCAGAATTTAGCAAACTCCAATAATTTGTCCTGAGGAGGTAAATCGTGAGAACGGTAAATGAATGGCAATTCGGGTTTCTTAAGCGTTTTTACATGTTTAGCAACGGCTTGGTTGGCCATCAACATAAAGGTCTCAATCAACAAATGCGCATCAAATCTTGTCTTTACATACGCTTCGATGGGTTTTTTGTTGGCATCAAAACGGAAACGGATTTCCTTGGACTCAAATTTTAATGCTCCTTGATTGAATCGTACATCCTCAAAATGCTTTGCAATGCGATTGAAAGTGGTCAATTCAGACACGTAGTCGCCCGCCTGATTTACTATTACATCTTGGGCTTCTTCATACGCAAATCTTCGTTTGCTGTTAATTACTGTTTTACCAAACCACTGACCCAAAATGTTCAATTCTTTATCGATGGTAAATATTACGCTAAAAGCCAAACGATCCACATGGGGTTTTAAAGAACACAAATCGGTACTCAATTTTTCCGGAAGCATCGGTATTGTGCGATCAACCAAATAAACAGAAGTACCTCGCTGTAACGCTTCACGATCTATGGCGCTGCCGGGTGTCACAAAATGAGAAACATCTGCAATGTGCACTCCTAATAAGTAATTGCCTCGTGTGTCGTATTCTAAAGAAATCGCATCGTCGAAATCTTTGGCATCAGCCGGATCAATTGTAATACAAAAAATATCGCGTAAATCTTCTCGCTCGCCCCAATCCTTTGATGTAATCTCATTGGGAATGGCATCGCATTCTTCAAGGGTATCGTCGGGAAAACGAGTGTTGAAACCAAACTCGGCGACAATGGCATGCATTTCTGTATCTGCCTCACCCACAGGTCCTAAGATTTCAACGATTCTACCGATAGGGTTTCTGGCGTTGGGCGGGAAGTCGTATACCTCAATAATGGCTTTGTGACCATCATTTTTGGGATCTACTTGACCAATAATTTTGATGTCCTTTAATCCGTTTTTCTGCAATAGGGCAAATGCATTTTTCTCGAATATGTCCAACACGGCAGAGTATCGTTGCGGGACACGTTCTAATAACGAAAGCGATTTAACATAAGAGCGTTTTCCCTTGGTCTTCACGTCGCAACGAACAAGATCTCCGGGTAACAACTTGCCTACCATGTCGTTGTCCATGTAAATCTGCTGAAGTTCTCCATCCAATTCCAATCGAACATAATAATCCCCTCGATTGGATAAAACGAGTTGTCCTTCTGATTTTACTGAAGGTCTGATAGGGGTGAATACGCCGGCAGATGGCTCTTTGACAAGTCCACGATTGGCCAATTTCTCTAGTGCTTGATGCACCATTTCTTTGGTCAAGTTTGCTTCAGCGGGGATTTTACTGAAAACCTGTGAAGCATTGACAGCGCCTTTGCCATCGTTTTCTAATATTGCCAGAACGATACGCTCCGGGAATGTGATTTTACTGCGGTTCAACAATTTGAATGGGATCTAGTAACTATGAAAATATGCGTAAAGTTACGAATTAATCCTCTAAGGGAGTTCAATTGTTACTGGATTCAGTGGAAACCCCGTCGTCGTGCTCAAAATAATCCAAGTCTTTATCAAAGGCTTCTTCGACATTGTAAGTGCCCCATAATGCAAGTATTAAGCAAATAGCTCCTATAATTAGGGATGCAACAGTGAAGGTTCTACCATCAAATTGATTATTTAAATGGAAGGTTGAGGAGAAGTACTCAAATCCCATGGTAATCAACAAGACACCTCCTCTAACAAAATTGGGTACAGTTGCGGCTACGGTGCTACGAATGTTGGTTCCAAACTGCTCGGAAGCATTGGTCACAAAAATCGCCCAATATCCAGTGACTGCGCCTAGCAAAAAGGCTATCATTCGATAATAATTTTGACTACCAGCGGGGCCGTATAAATAGACTAAGGTCATGATGGCTATTCCCATGAGATTTAAATAGATCACCTTCTTTCTGCTATGAAAAAGTTGACTTAATAACCCAGATAGCAAATCTCCAGTGCTCAATCCAACATAGCTCCACATCACCATTTCCGGAGTAGGGACAGAGAGTGATTTTAGCATGTCAGCATCGGCTGCGGAGGCTGATAAACCCAATATTTCCGGGAAAAATTTATGCGACAAAGCGATGAGTATACCCACAACAAACCAAACGGGTAAGCCAATAACGATACAAGCTAAATACTTTTTAATGTGGGCTTTTCGAAACAGCATAAAGAAATTGCCGCGTTTCACCTGTGTTGTGGTTGCATTTTCAAATAAAGCACTTTCAAATGTTCCTGCTCGCATCAAAAGCAACAAAAGTCCTAACACACCGCCTACAATATACGCCGTTTGCCAATTTTCAAGTTTGCTTCCAATTATATCGCTGATAATTTCGGTTATGAATGCCCCATTTTTTGCAATAAAAAATGCGAATACCGCTCCTAAAGCACCAAATGTTACAATAATCATTGTGCCCAAACCTCGTTTATTCCTAGGCATTAACTCACTCACCAATGTAATTGCAGCCCCCAATTCTCCTGCCAAGCCAATCCCTGCCAAGAACCGCCAGAATTTATAGGCTTCCACAGTCGTGACAAATGCATTGGCAATGTTAGCAACACTGTATAATAATATTGAGCCAAAAAGTACACTGACTCGTCCTTTAATATCACCGAGAATTCCCCAAATTAGTCCCCCAATTAACATACCCGCCATCTGCCATCTAAACAAAACTGTTTCGTACATATTTACATCGATATTTAACGATGAAAGACTGTCTTTCTTGATGATATTAAATAGTATTAAATCGTATATGTCAACAAAATAGCCCAATGATGCCACGGTAATAAGTAGGGCGAGGTTTTTTTGTTTTTTCATTTTAAAGGATGATTTCCAAAGAACGACAAAATTTCTCTAATTCTATTTGGTCGATTGTATCGAAATGGTTGAGATACTCACTATCAACATCCAAAACGCCCCAAATTTCACCTGTATTGGTATGGATTGGGATCACTATTTCACTTTTACTTTCGGCGCTGCAAGCGATATGGCCGGGAAATAATTCGACATCGGGAACTACAAGGGTAGTGGCTTGTTGCCAGGCGGCACCGCATACTCCTTTGCCCAATTCAATGATAGTGCAAGCTGGCGGACCTTGAAATGGTGCTAACATCAAAATTTTGCCTTCAACCCTGTAAAATCCTACCCACCACCACTGGAAAATGGTTTTCATTAATGCGGTGGCATTGGATAAATTGGCAACAAAATCAACTTTTGGATCCAATAGGCCATTCCATTGGGTATGAAGTGCTGCGTATTTTTCTTGTTTTGATAGACTGGTCCAGTCGATTTTATTGTTTTCGGGTAACATTCATCGCGAAACTACCATGTTTGAATCGAATTCCTCTACATATGCAAAGTATTTTTGGTTGGCCCTTAAATCGGTTGTAAATTGCGGGTTTATATAGAAAAATCAATAGATGGAGGTAGTTAACACCAAGCCGTTTGAGGTCGTATTTACCTTCACAAAACATCCATTTTTGGGTGTTTTGGTAGAGGCGAATGCAGTGCAGTTGTTGGAGAATGGGAATCCATCATTGACATATCAACGAATTAGAGAAAAAACCGCAGATTATTTTGGGTTAAATCCAGAGCAAAAGCATGTGGTTGAAATTATTGAGGGTTTAGAAGATGAGGCCATCAAAAAGCGGTTTTATACGGGTACGAAAAAAATCAAGGCAGCTGATTTTTATTTGAAGGGCTTTGATGAAGAAACCAAAAAAAGAGTTTTAGAATTCGTAGAAAAGGAATTGTTACGAATTCTTCGCGAAATCAAAAACTACCTTATGTATTGGGCCGGTAAAACAGGCGAGCCAATGGGAAGTTTGATTCAGTTTTATAATGAACCGGCTACACCCTTATTTCATTTCAGGCGGGATGAGGAAGGAATGAACTATTTCGTTACGATTAAACATAGGGGAGAGAAAGTTCATTTCTGTGATCTTGAAAGCGAATTGCTAACATCTCAACCTGCGTGGTTGTTGACGCCAAATAAGCTGCTGTTTTTTGGAGCCAATGTAGAGGGAAAGAAAATAAAACCCTTCCTAAGAAAGAAGTTTATCCATATTGATCCACATCAAGAAGCGGCCTATATGCAAAAGTTTGTGGGGCCTTTGTTGGAAAACCACGATGTGTTTGCCTTGGGATTTGACATTGTCACAGACCAATTGGAAATAAAGCCAGTGTTGAAATTGGCATCTAACCTGGAAAATCCACATATCATATTGTATATGCAATACGGTGATTGGGTGTTTCCGTATCACGTAAATAAAAAGGTTAACGTTCGATTAGAATCGGCAAATAATACTTATACATTTCATCGAATTAAAAGACTCTATTCTATTGAAAAAGAGAAGATTGAGAATTTGAAAGAATTGGGATTGAAGCAAACAAATGGCAGTATTTTTAGTTTGCAAAATGAATCATCAGATTCAGTAGATATGATTTCTTGGATCAATGAGAATAAAGCGGTGTTAGAACGATCTGGTTTTGAAATTCAACAAGAAACAGGTTCCACAGAATATTATTTGGGTTCGATTCAATTATTGGTAACCGTAAAAAATGGAATTGACTGGTTCGATGTGAGTGCAATCATGAAGTTGGATGGTTTTGAAATTCCATTTATCAAATTAAGAAAACACATCATTGAGCACAGGCGTGAATATTTGCTACCCAATGGTAAAGTGGTAATATTACCTGTAGAATGGTTTAGCCAATTCGCACAAATTGTAAATCTCGCCGATATTCACGATGAGTTTTATCGTATAAGAAGTATACATGCATCGCTTTTACGCGATTTAGATGAATACCTAAACGATGCACCCCCAACACCAGAGTGGAGCGAGGCATTGGCTCATGGTAAAATGCCTTTGATCGAACTTCCAAGTTCATTTGTTGGTGAATTGCGAAACTATCAATTGGAAGGTTTTAGATGGATAAATTTTATGCATCAAAATCATTTCGGGGCATTGTTGGCTGACGACATGGGACTGGGGAAAACGATTCAAACACTAGCGCATTTGCAAGTTTTGGCTTCGGCATATGAAATTGAGCGAAACGCGAAATCACAATTGGGTTTAACCAGTAATGGTGAAACGCTTGAAGTGTCGGCTCCTGAAACACCCGCCATTGCTTCTGAGGGAAGACCTTTGGCGCCCGTAATCACCAAGATGGGTCCTATTTTAATCATTACACCTAAATCATTGCTTTACAATTGGATGTCGGAATCAGCTAAGTTCTGCCCGGACTTGAAAACAGCGTTGTATTCAGGATTGGCAAGGAATAAAGTATTGGGAAGTTTTGATGATCTCGATGTTGTTATTATGTCGTATGGAACAATGCGAAACGACGTGGAATTGTTGAGGGATTACAAATTTTACTGCATTGTTTTAGATGAAAGTCAGGCCATTAAAAACCCATCATCTCAAACATCTAGGGCGTTGTTGAAGATTCAATCGCGCAACAAAATTGCATTAACAGGTACACCAATTGAGAACACTCTTCTCGACATTTGGAGTCAGATGAATTTCTTGAATCCTGGATTGCTAGGCAGTTATAGTTATTTTGAAAAGCAATTTATCAGGCCAATCGAAAAAGGGGCCAATCCTCAGAAAACTGAAGAGTTGCGTAAGTTGATCGATCCGTTTGTGCTTCGGCGGACAAAAAAGCAAGTCATGCAAGAATTGCCGCCAAAAATCGAAAAGGTGCATTTCTGTGAGATGAGCCCTGAGCAAGCCGAATTATACGAATCAGTAAAAAATAAATACCGCAATGAGATTTTGAATCACGTTTCTGAATTGGGGATTTCGAAATCAAGGCTTAAAATTTTTAACGGATTGATGCATTTACGCCAGATTGCATTAAATCCCACGTTAAAAGATGTGAATTATGAAGGCAGCAGTGGCAAGGATGATGAAATCATGCGTATGTTGCTTCGGGCCTTAGCCAATGGACATAAGGTCTTGTTCTTTTCACAATTTGTAGGCTATTTAAAAGTGTTTGAAGAGATTTTTGAGCAGCAAGGGGTTGAATACTGCTATTTGGATGGATCTATGGATGAGAAGGAGAGACAGGTACAAATTGATTCATTCCAAAATAACGATGAAAAAAGGGTTTTCCTATTGAGTTTGAGAGCTGGGAACAGTGGACTGAACCTTACGGCAGCGGATTACGTATTTTTGGCCGACCCCTGGTGGAATCCATTTACCATGAAACAGGCTGAAGATAGGGCGCATCGCATTGGACAAGACAAACCCGTGTTTAGTTATAAATTTATCACTAAGGATACAATCGAGGAGAAGATACTGGCATTACAAGCCAAGAAAGCCGTGCTTGCTGAAAGTGTTATACCTGATGAGGATTCAATATTGTCAAGTCTCGATATTGAAGAATTGGAAGATTTGTTGAATTAATTCGTTTTTCGATGGAGGAGGGCTTCTTATTTAAGGCGTTTTCTGAACAGGCGTCGGCCGACTGGAAATTGGCGTTATCAAATCAGTTGATCCCATCGGATTTTTTGAAAATAGAAGAGCATTTAATATATAATTTATATTCGGGGAAGCCTTTTTATCCTTCGGTTGATCATATATTTAGGTCGTTAGAGTTAACCCCGCTAAACGATGTAAAATGCGTTATTTTAGCTCAAGACCCTTATCACCAGCCCAATCAAGCAATGGGCTTGGCGTTTTCTGTCCCTACGGATGTTAAAATTCCTCCATCGCTAAGAAATATTTTCAAGGAGTTGGAAGCGGATTTGATGATCGATACTCCTAAAAATGGCGATCTAACGTCTTGGGCAAATCAAGGTGTTTTGCTTTTGAATTCGATATTAACCGTTTCGGATAGTTTACCGCTATCACACCAAAAGCTGGGTTGGGAGCAGTTTGTCAAAATAATATTGACTTCGTTGTCTAACCAAAAATCGTTCGTAGTATTTGTCTTATGGGGTAAGCCATCGCAAGCATTCTCAGATTGCATCGATGAAAGTAAGCATGTGATTATCAGGGGATTTCATCCGAGTCCTTTGTCGGCACACCGCGGTTTTTTTGGTTCTAAGCCCTTTTCTAAGATAAATAGAACGTTGTTGGCTCATGGAAAACTACCCATTGATTGGCGGTTGAATCCTTGAGCGATTGATAAATCAAACAGTGAATTTTGCTGTGAATATGTTTGTTGCGTCACTCAACGTTAAATAAATAAATTTGATTCGTGGAAAATCCAATTAGTATATCGCAGGCCACCATTCATCAAGGTAGCATCGCAATCTTACAAAATGTCAATTTACAAGTATCTGAAGGAGAGTTTGTTTATTTGATTGGTAGAACTGGATCGGGTAAATCATCTCTGCTAAAAACCTTGTATGGTGAATTGAAACTACAAGAGGGCAGTATCGATATTGCTGGATACGATTTGCAATCAATCAAACCCAAGGAAGTGCCATTTTTACGTCGAAAATTGGGTATCGTATTCCAAGACTTTCAATTGCTTACGGATCGAAATGTTCTTGATAACCTGATGTTTGTGTTGAGTGCCACTGGTTGGAAAAACAAACACGAAATGCTGGATCGATGCAAGGCTGTCCTGGAAAAAGTGGGATTGCAAACCAAAGACTATAAGATACCTGCAGAATTGAGTGGGGGTGAGCAACAAAGGTTGGTAATTGCGCGTGCTTTGCTAAACGACCCTAAAGTTTTGCTGGCCGATGAACCTACGGGTAATTTGGATCCAGAAGTCAGCGATGAAATTATGATGCTTTTAAAAAATATCGCCCGTGAGGGAACTGCAATTTTAATGGCGACACATGATTACCGATTGATTCAAAAATTCGGAGGTACTGTTTGTAAGCTTGAGGATCGGACCCTGAAACAAGTTGATTCTTTTCAAATCGTTTAGGATTTTCAGTATTGATAATCAATGGCTTATGCAAACGCCTCTAACCATTTTAAATAATTCAAGTTTCCGGCGTGGTGAGGTAAAACTGTCTTCTCTCACGGTTTGCCAGGTTCGATTTGATAATTCATTCTTAAGTTTTGGATTGATTAAAAAGGCCGCCCTTGATCCGCCGCGGATTTTATTGAATATGATCGAATTGTCCGTGTAAACATCCGTGTTTAGATTGATTAAAGCCCTATTGATAAGATGCATTTCATCGGAATTCTGCCCTATTAGAAATTGCCCATCCAACTTGAATTTTGAAACATTTGGGTTTGATGTTTGTCCCATTGAAGTGGCATTGATTTTTTGCATGGCGCCGTCATATTCTATTTGATTTTGAATTGCGATGGCTTGGGTTGAAATGAATACAAACGGTTTATTAGAGTGCTCTTGGATTAGCATTTTACTGGTTAATCCGATATCATCAAAGGAACCCATACACGTTGGGACAAGAAAAAATACAGCATTGTAAATCCAAATCCCCAATACCATTTTACGAATGTGTTTGAATACGGGAATGATTTTATCGTGAAATGACAATATAAATAACATGGGTAGCATTACCATGAATTCCGCATTACCAACTGAATAAAATGCAAAAGCGAGTTGCAGTACAAAAGCCACAAAAAAGGGATTTCGAAACCGCTTAATGAGGGTAGAGGAGGATCTGAACTTCTTTATATCCAATGTGGATCGATAAGTTTGATTCTTCAACGATTTAAACACGCCAACAAAAAATAAAGTGGCTCCAGAGATACCAATTATTGATATGACGATCCAGTTTTCGAATAAAATTAACATATTTCCATGGACTTGAAAAATAGTTCGAATCCCGTTGATTAGGGTAAATTTTAGGTTGTTTAGGTTCGGAAAAACTTGAACGAGTCCGCTGTTTACATCGTGCAGGACGAAAGTGAGAATTGGCTGTTTTTCTTTTATCGCAAATAAAACATAGAATGATATAATAATTAAAATTGCTATCAATGGTGCAAAAGGCCTCCGACGATCAATGGCATTCACAACAAACGCCAGGAGCCAGAAAATATAACTTTGGTGAAAGAGTACAGAAATGGCTAGGAATGAGAATCCAACAAATTCGTTGGATCTCCTGTTGTTTAAATGAATGATGAAATGACTACCCAGTAAAGCAAAAAATAGGGGTAGGATGTATGTTTCGTTTTCTAACGCAAATCTCAGTAAGCCAAAGCATCCCGCGATCAATATTGTCCAATAGAGGGATTGGTTTTTATTGTATCGGAGCGCGAGTAGTAATTGATAGAAAACAAATATTGCAAATCCGTAGAATATCCAATTGATCGCGGTAAATCCGTTGATGGGGTTGATTTTGCACGAGATAAGAATGGGCGATAAAGCGTAACACAAGTAATTGTAGAACAAATGGTGCGCTGAAACAAGGTGGGGGGAGTTCCAAGTTTCGGCACGCAGAACCTCGGTTGCATAACCCCAGCCATCGCCGGTATGAACCATGGGGACAAATAACAATACGGCGCCCACAACGACAAAAATTGCAACAAATAAATAACCAATTGCATTTATTGAAAATCGCATCGCAACAAATATAGGGTGTGCTATCTTTGTGCGGTGCAATCGGCTTTAGAGAATCCCATATTTAAATTGATTGGCAATACGGCCGATAGGTTAGAGCTTCGAGCCTATGTAGTTGGCGGGTTTGTTAGAGATTTGTTATTGCAACGTGAAAATAAGGACATCGACATCGTTGTAGTCGGTAATGGGGTGGAATTTGCCCAAGTTGTTGCTAAGGACTTTGATAATGATTGTAGTTTAAGTGTTTTTCGGAATTTTGGTACGGCTCAAATTAAATTTGATGACTGGATTATTGAGTTTATTGGTGCGCGCAAAGAAAGTTATCGTCGTGATTCAAGAAAACCAATTGTGGAGAATGGAACTTTAGAAGATGACCAAAATAGGCGTGATTTTACCATTAATTCAATGTATTTATCGTTAAATAGCGATAATTATGGAGGATTGTATGACCCCTTCAATGGAATTCAAGATTTGCAAAATATGGTCATTCGGACATGCGCAGATCCCCAAATTACTTTTGACGATGATCCCCTGAGAATGTTGAGAGGTATACGTTTTGCCACGAGACTGAATTTTAGAATTGAAGTAGAGACATTTGATGCAATTCAAGCAAATGCCTCTAGAATCGAAATCGTATCGCAAGAGCGTATTTCTGACGAAATCAATGGGATGATTATGTGCACCAAACCTAGCAGAGCGTTTGAAATGATGTCGAATACTGGATTGTTGGATATCATCTTTCCCGAAATGAGTCTTTTACACGGCGTAGAAATCCGAAATGGAAAATCGCACAAAGACAATTTTTACCATACGCTGCAAGTATTAGATAATATTTGTCAGTTTACAGATAATCTTTGGTTACGATGGGCTGCGATACTGCATGATATAGCCAAACCAGCAACAAAACGGTTTGACAATGAGCACGGTTGGACATTCCACGGGCATGAGGATAAGGGCTCAAGAATGGTGAAGGTAATATTTAGGAGAATGAGATTACCCCTTGATGACAAAATGCGTTATGTATCCAAATTGGTATTATTGCATTTACGTCCAATTGTCTTGTCCCAGGAAACTGTTACCGACAGTGCAGTGCGAAGATTGATTGTAGATGCTGGGGAACATGTAACTGATTTGGTAACACTTTGTAGGGCCGATATTACTAGTAAAAATGAGGCGAAAGTAGAAAAACACCTCAAGAATTTGGTTAAGGTTCAGGAGAAAATCAACGAAGTTATTTCCAAAGATGAACTGAGAAATTGGCAGCCCGTCCTCACAGGAAATCATATCAAAACCTTTTTTGAAATCAGAGACCCCCAGCATATTGGCTTGATAAAAGAAGCGGTCCGTGAAATGATTTTGGATGGCCAGATCCCCAATGAATTAGAAATCGCATTAACCAGAGCCATTGTCGTGGCCAAGGAATTTGGTGTTAAACCAAAATCGAAAGTCGAAGAATAACGCCAAGTCAAAGGAATCGCTTCGATTTCTTCAAATAAAATCACGAAATTCGCAGTCTAAATATGTTACAAATTGCCAATATTAGAAAAAATGCCAAAGAATTAGCTGAGCGGTTGGCTATTCGCGGTTTGGATGGAGATACTCTGATGTCATCTGTTTTGGAAATGGACGAAAGAAATCGTTCAAAGAGAACAGAAATGGAATCGTTACAAGCCAAAGGCAATCAAATCACATCGCAAATTGGTGAATTATACAAGACAGGACAAAAAGCCGAAGGCGATGCATTGAAATTGCAGAGTGTAGAAATCAAAGACGCTCTGAAGCAATTAGAATCGGATGTTGAATCGTTGGATCAGGAATTAACGCAACTGTTATTGACCATTCCAAATGCGCCTTCAATTGAGGTTCCAAAGGGTAAAACACCGGAAGACAACAAACAGTTGTTTTTATGGGGTGAAATGCCCAAGTTGCATGAAGGAGCCATGCCACACTGGGAATTGGCTGCCAAATATGATATCATAGATTTCGAATTGGGAGTAAAAGTTACCGGTGCTGGATTTCCAGTTTATAAGGGCAAAGGCGCAATTTTTCAGCGAGCATTAATTCAGTTCTTCCTAAACGAAGCAGGGAAAGCCGGTTATATGGAGATTCAACCCCCATTGATGGTAAATGCAGAAAGTGGATATGGTACGGGTCAATTGCCAGATAAAGAAGGCCAGATGTATCATGTGGGTGTGGATGATTTGTATTTGATTCCAACCGCTGAGGTACCCATTACAAACTTATACAGAGATGTGATT
>NSIB01000060.1 GCA_002737625.1 Flavobacteriales bacterium
CTGATCGAGCTTCCAAGAAAAGAAAAAGGAGGTAAAAGCGATGGCGAGCACGGCCGAGAAAACGACCAGAAGAAATCCCACAACTTTGCGGGTGGGCTCGTGCTTTAGGGTAATGGCCGACCAAACGTCGTTGGCCGAAATCTTTTCAATGCGATCTCCGTTATCGCGCAGAAAATCTGGGCGTGTGTCTTTGCTACTTTTTCGTTTGGCCATGATAAATCCCAACGAAAATAACACCACGATGCCCATGGTTCGCGCCCGCACTCGGGCAAGTTTTGCACCAAATTAGGGAGTGTTTACTGAATCGTTCAGTGCGACGTATAATGACTGATCAATGATTTCACCGTATCTTCATGCCAATGGTGATACTCAGATTGATCCGCACTTAGGCAACATCAAACCAGCCTTCAACATCTATGAGCCCACATAGAAAGTTTGTCCTTCAACTGCTTCAAAAGTAGCTTCAAACTCATCACTGGCTTCTAATAACAAAGGTTGCGCATCATTGTATCGCGCACTAAAATGTCCAATTAATAATTGACCTACGTTTGCAATTTTTGCAATTTGAGCAGCCTGAAAAGCAGTACTGTGGTAGGTTTCAATTGCCCTTGATAACCGATCCGTTAAAAAAGTAGCCTCATGATATAATAAATCCACATTCTGCAAAATTGGTTTTAAATATTCCGGATCATAGATTGTATCGGTGATATAGGCATAGGATCTGTTTTTAAATCCATCCGTTGTGAGGAGTTCATTTTTAATTTCACCTTGACTGCTAGAGATATAATCTGCGCCCAACTTGATGGCATCGTACTGTTCAATTGGGACTTTATATTTCACACAAGCATCTACATCTAATCTTCGTTCCGGTCCTTTTTCCTTGATGATAAAACCAGTGCAAGGTACACGATGTTTTAATGGAACCGAAATCACCTCGAAATTATCACCTTCCGCAACCGTTTCCATGTGATTGAATTGCGTATTAACAAATTTCAAGGGATAAGGCAATATGGAATCACTTTCAAGCAACAGCACCTGTATAATGCTCTCTAATGCCGCCGGACCAACAATAACAAGTGGCTCCGTTCTTCCGAACAAGGCCATCGAAGTAATTAATCCGGGCAATCCAAAATAATGATCACCATGTAAATGCGTAATAAATACATGTGAAATCCTTTGTGTTCTCAAGCCGTAACGCGCTAGCTGTCGTTGAGCCCCCTCACCGCAATCCAAAAGCAGATAACTGCCCTCCAACCTCACATAATGAGAACTCGGATGCCGATACTTGGTAGGGGTAGCCGACGAAGTCCCTAATACCGTAACCTCAAAAGCTTTTCTCATGGATTGGTTTGATGATTTTCTAACAATTCTCGAATATACTTCTTGAAAAATGCGATTACAAAATCAGCACAATGAATTTGTTTAAATTATACGTTTAATAACCCAAGTACTTGATTAATTCCAAGTTTCACCTGAGTTAATGAAATACGATCAATGCAGCGATCCAAAGGCTGAACACAAATTTTTTGATTGCAAGGATTACACGACAAAACTTCGTGCAAAACAATACTCTTTGTTGATCTGGGATAAAACACATTGGGAACGCCGGGACCAAAAATTCCCACAATGGGTATCCCCGCGATATCAGCCATTTGTAAAGGGCCGCTTTCATTTCCCACATATAGGGCACTCCGCTCTATGAATGAATAAAATGCCAATAAAGAAGTGGAAGCGGGACTGGTTTCGCCCGAAATCCAAACCTTACCTGCGCCACCCAGTGCAATGGAGGCAAGGATTTGTTCTTCCTCCTCCTTGGTGCCCACCCAAACCGGCATTAATTTCTTTTCATCGAGCAACCATTTTGATAATTCTGCGAACCGATTGGGCGACCATCTTCTCAAATCACTGCGCGCACCGGTATGCAAAACAGCAATACCGTTTACATTTTCCATTACACCTAAATCATCATTCAGAGCCCAATCAACCCAGTCCTGTGCGAGTACAATATCATTAGCACTAGGAAACAATTTGGGTTTGTTTATCAAATCCGCCAAGTCATCCACTTTTTTTTCTCCAACCATGTGTGGCAGTAATGGCTCGATAATCCGGTAATTGGTAATTGTTTCATGTGGCTGCTTGCCCCGATGTTGAAATCGAACCCAGCCCCTGTCCACTCTATATTTGGGTATTGTTTTCCATCCCAAAGATTTACATACCGACTTCCATGTACCTCGCAATTCAACCACCAAATCATATCTTTTCGTCCATTGATCAATATCATTGATGACAATATCTACGTTTGGATCTGTTTGAATTAAAGAGGAAACAAAGGGTTTACACAAAACGGTAATTTCAACGCCGGGATAATTTCGCTTTAACAATTCAAAAACATGGACAGCCGTTAGCATATCACCAATTTCGTCCCATTTTACAATGATGATACTAGTAACTTTGTCTGAGCTATTGGACATTGCTCCCAAATTGGCTTTCCCGGCATTTACAAATCGAGAAACCAAAATATTTATAAAATAGAGCCATTTTTCACCCATTATCAAAATCTTTAACTGATTCAAGCGATACCATTTATGTCAACGGAGGCATCCCATTTATAAATAACAGGCCTAGAAGGAACGGCGTCTGTCCTTAGGTTTGGAACCTGAAAATTTAACATATAAATTCCATCTTCAACCCAATCAGGCACAAAGATCAACTCTGTAATGGTTGATGAAAATCGAGGATGACCTTCATCCATTTTGACCGTATTCCCAGCCTGACTTCTCTGAGGTAATCCCCACCATTCGTGATGTGCTTCCAACCGGCCATCGTCCTCTTCCGGATCCACACTAGGGAAATCAGTGAGCAAATGAACGATCCCTATATCGCGTAAATAGGCCAACGCTTCGGGCTCAAAATATGGGGCCGAATTTCCGCTCCAGTCCATGCGTTTTTTTTCATTTCTGTTGGGAAGACTCCTAATTATTATCGATTCTAAATCACCAATTTGCAACGATTGAATATCAGATAGACTGATCCGACCCGTGGAAGAGATATCAACGGAAACCAATTGCGCTGAAAACCAAAATTGTTTCAACACATCTGGCAAAACAATTCGCTCTTCCGTAATATGTCCCACACATTCTGTATGTGTTACATTTCCATGGGCACAAAGCGTTAAAATTTCACAATTGGCCGAACCACCCTCGGAAACACGACCAACAAAATCACCCACTCTGATAGCATCAAATTTCGCGGGATCAATAAAGAATGCCCTTGGATTATCACCGTCTGGACCCATCGACAAAGAAATATCGATCGGACAAAGCAGATCTGCCCAACCCTCTATCTCTTGAATTGAATGATAAATGCGCACTTTACAAAATTGGTGTATTTCTCGGACATTTCATCCCCCATGAATCATCTAAAATAATCGAATTATTAAATATCGTGAATTACCTCTTGCAACCGCAATAAGTATTCTTCCTGAGTTAATTCATAGGCGCCAAATTGCAACAAATGGGGATTAAGATATTGACAATCCAAGAGTTGAAAATTTTGTTCTTTCAGGAACTCCACTAAAAATACCAAAGCAATCTTACTAGTATCGGTGACCTTTTGAAACATGCTTTCACCAAAAAAGGCTTTGCCTATTGCCACACCATACAATCCGCCAACCAACACCCCATCGAGCCAAACCTCAAAACTATGTGCCAATCCTAGCTTATGCATCTCTGTATAAACCTCTATAATCTCCTCAGAAATCCAGGTATCGCCCTGTCTTAACTCAGAACACTGTTCGATAACCTCTGGAAATGCCCTGTTGATCGTTAGCTCGAATTTCTCCTTCTTATAAAGACGCATCAAGTTCTTTGGCACTTTAAAGCTATCATCCAAAGGGATTAACCCTCGCGTTACAGGCGTGTGCCAATATATTTGATCGCCCTCATCAGGATCAGCCATTGGAAAAGAACCCGACAAATAGGCTTGCACCAATAATTCAACTGAAATCACCATGCAAAGTTAACTTGTTTCAATTTGTGCGCTCTATTTCAATCCGGTAATTTTATCAAATCGAAAAGGTCAGCATCACCAAAAAACAAACGACAACGAATAAGAGATTCTTGAATTGCACAGTACCTTTGTAAACAATGAGCAAACCGAAACTCATCAAATTTGCCGAATACAATTCGTTTGAAAACACCTTAGACGTCAGCGATAAAACAAAAGGTCGTTGGTCTGAAATTTTCGGAAATCCCAATCCCATTGTTATTGAACTCGCTTGCGGAAAAGGTGATTACACCATTGGCTTGGCGAGGCTAAATCCGGAAATTAATTATATAGGAATCGACATCAAAAGCAATCGGATGTGGACCGGTGCCAAAACCGCAATTGTAGAATCTATTTCCAATGTACGATTTCTGAGGATTCCGATTGATTCGATTATCGATTATTTTGGACCCAATGAAGTATCGGAAATTTGGATCACATTCGCAGATCCACAACCGCAGAAGGAAAGAAAAAGACTGAGCAGTTTTAAGTTTTTAAATCTATATAGACAGGTTGCACCGGCAAGTGCTTTGGTCAATGTAAAAACAGACAGTGAGCTTTTCTTCGAAAGCACTTTGGAGCAAATCAAACGCGATAGTTTGAAATTGTGGATTTGTTATGATGATGTCTACTCTTTAGACCCTGTCCCCCTGATTTTGCAAATCCAAACGTACTACGAAAGAATGTGGCTGGGAATGGGCAGAACCATCAAATACTGTCAATTCACACTGGGTGACTGTCACAGTATCGAACCACCAAAAACCAAATTGACCCCCTCTACACTTTAGGGGGTCAATTTGCAGCGGCGCGTGGGGGTCAATATAACCGGCTTTTGTACCAACACTCGTAACCCTTTTTTGATTTTCTAAAAGGGGTTACCAGTTAGCTACCAAAAGTGGGTACAAATTGAAACATTTTGACACATGCTAGAACAAAAAAAAACGTGTAAACACTAGTGTTTACACGTTTTGATACAGTTTGAAACTGCTTTCTTGCGGACTGGACGGGACTCGAACCCGCGACCTCCGCCGTGACAGGGCGGCATTCTAACCAGCTGAACTACCAATCCGTTTCCTAGTTTTGTCTTTGTTACGAGTAATTGATTGCCAACTTTCGCGCCTCAGACTTTTAAAAGGACTGCAAAAATAAGGCGTTTTTTGCCAATAGGCAAGTAAGATTCGCAAAAAATGCCAATCCATTTTTCTCGTGACCCGTCAGTACTATATTCGCTGAACATTTTTTTACACACTTTATCCAGCAACCTTTACAACCCATACCTGTCAAAATGATCACTGCCATCATCAAATCAATCAATACAATATTGCGTAATTCCATCAAAATGCCCCTCCCTAGCACAACCACTGAATACACTAGCAACCCTGCGCACCCACCAGCATCGAAATACCTGCATTTGCTCGCATTTCTTTTGTTAAGTACGACCAACTTGAAAGCCCAATTCCCTGAAACGCAGGCCTATCACATGGATCCAGGCGGACATGAACGCAACCGAAACATTGATGTATTGCACATGAAGTTGGAGGTCTCGTTCGATGCACCCAAGAAAACGGTTTACGGCAAGGTTACCCATACATTTGAGCCATTGCAAAGTGTTGTTGATACCATTTTCTTTGATGCGCCTGGAATCAATATATTAAATGCCTCGATGGATGGCAAGCGCCTCGCTTTCAAGACAATACCCACTGGTGTCGTGGTTTATCCCGGATTAACATCAGAAGCCTACCAGCCCATGAATGTGCAGAATCATGGAGCATCGATGCAATACAAAATCACCTTTGAATATATCGCCAAACCCGCCAAAGGGATTTATTTTATTGGTTGGAATCTGGGTGAAATTGGCAGCCCCGACGAAATGACCCATCGCCAAATTTGGACACAGGGTCAAGGCATCGACAACCGCTATTGGATTCCGATGATTGATGATCGCAGCGACAAATTTGTCACCGAAACGGTGGTCACTTTTGACGAAAAGTACCAGGTATTATCGAACGGAACGTTGCTTTCTAAAACGTTAAATAAAAACAATTGCATTTGGCATTATAAAATAAACAATCCCCACGCGGGATACCTGTTGATGTTGGCCATCGGCGATTATGGTGTGAAAAAATCCGTGAGCCCCGCCGGCACGCCTATGCAATTTTGGCATTATCGTGAGCACCCCGAAAGAATTGAGCCCACCGCTCGTTACAGCGAACAAATCATTGATTTCCTGTCGAACGAAACCGGCATCAAATACCCTTGGATCACCTATTCACAGGTGATGATTCAGGATTTTATGTTTGGCGCCATGGAAAACACATCCGCTACCACCTTTGGTGACTTTTTCTGGGTCGACAAGCGCAGCTTTCAGGAACGAAATTACATTACAGTGAACGCGCACGAGGCCACGCATCAGTGGTTTGGCGATTACATCACTGGCCGTCATGATGGGGAGCAGTGGCTTCAAGAGAGTTTCGCAACGTTTTACCCTGGATTATTTCTAGGGAGCATTTATGGCAACGACGAACGGTCTTGGTATTTCCACGAACAGATGAAGGGCGCAGTTGCCGCAGGGAAGGCCAATTCGTTGCCTGTTCGAAATAGCGCAGCGGGTTCTTCGAGGCATTATCCCAAGGGAGCGAGCGTATTGTATATGTTGCAGCACGTGCTCGGCGAGGAAAACTATCGCAAAAGCATCAATCTGTATTTAAACCGACATGGATTGCAAACGGTTGAGACATGGGATTTGCAGAAGGCCATCATCGATGCAACGGGAATCAACATGGATTGGTTTTTTGACCAATGGATTCATCGCGGTGGCGAACCCATTTATGCGGCAAATTGGGCGTGCTCCATCGCTGCGGGAAATCCATCCGCCACAATCAATAAGGCGTCGAACATAGAAACCAGCAATTTGACCCATGTGGATGTGTTGATCCCCGAGTTCGACGCAGAAATCAATGTAAAACAAACACAAAATCAAGACATTGTTGTCGGGCTCTTCCGAATGCCAATAAATATTGAATTCCTTTACGCCGATGGCAGCCAAGAAAAGCGCACTATTTTGATAGATAAAGCCCAACATACATTCCATTTCAAAACAAGTAAAGTGCCTGTCACTGTAGTGTTTGATGCCGGGAGTCATGTGATTAAAACCCTAGAAATGCAAAAATCCAGCACCGAATGGCTTTGGCAAATGGAGCACGGCAGCAGCATGTTAGACCGATACGATGCCTTGGTGGCATTGCGCGGAAACGTCGAACTATATGGCTCACTACATGAAAATCTCACCCAGGGCGGAATGGCAGCACAACAAGGGAACGCCGGAATTATCAATTTCAAAACGGTGCTAGAACAGGCTTGGAACCGCGAAAATTTCCGCGAAATGCAGGTTGAAATTGCTACGCAGTGGCTCAGTTTGCCAGGAATTTGGAATAAATCCAACAATTCTGACATCATGATTCAAAAGTTCGCAAATAGTGTCCATCCTGCGGTGCGTAAAATTTTATTAGAAAGACTTCCTCTGGAGCCTACTTTTAGAGAACTATTCCTGAAAGGGTTGAAAGATTCCAGCTACAGCAACATAGAGTTGGCGGTTAATCGCTTGTGGAATTTGCCGCAGAACAACACTACGCAACAGGCTTCCGCAGGAGCGTCGCCCTCAACGTGGGCAACACCTTTAGCGCAACTCGAACCCGAATTCATTAGTCATCGCGACATCCTGGAAGCCATCAAAGAGGAAAACGGATACCTCCACAACCTCAAAGTGAAGTATTTTGAGCTCGCTTATACCGACGCCCTCGAGCAACGGCAAAAACAAGGAGCACTTCAGGGTGGTAGAACGGAAAATGAACCCCAAATTTTCTTGAACAGCCTCATTTCCATGACCGGACCTTACTATGAATTCAGAACGCGAACCAACGCGATGGCCGCACTGAAACGGTTAAATGTTTTGACACCCGAACTCGCGCAACATCTTTTTGATGCAATTCTTGGTTTCAACAGCCGCTTGGCCCAACCCGCCATAGAATTACTTCAATATTTTAAACAACAAAGTCATTACAAATTATTAATAATCAAAGAAATACAAGAATCACCTGCCCATCCATACCTCGGCCGAACCTATACCGCGGAGGAACAAAAAAGACTTTTATCGATTGTACAGTAATGTCGGCACAGCATCAAATCGGCGTTATTTTTACGCATTTCCTTTGATGTTTGCCTTTAAATTCATTATTTAGCATCTTAAACAAAATCTGTTTCCCCGAAAACTCACTCATGAACATTGAAAGATTCCGAATGCGCACAAAATATAGCTCCCTCTTTACACTCGTTTTGATTGCCATTGCATTTTATGCAACTGGATGCAAACCCAAATACGAAGAAGCCGATAAATTGTTCAAACAAGGCTATTACCGTCAGTCCGCCATCATTTTTGAAGAGTTTTCAAAATCAACCAAGGACAAAAAGCTTAAATCTGAAGCCATTTTCTTTGCTGCCGAGGCCTATCGTCTTTCGGATGAGTACGACAAGGCGCTTCGTTTATACGAAAAAGTCCTAAAAACGGATCCTAAAAACACCAAAGCATTATTAATGCGTGCAAACCTGCTCAAAAAAGTGGAGAAATACCGCGAAGCACTGGATGCCTACGATATTTACCTCGCCGAAGTACCTGGTGATACATTGGCGGATGTGCGCAAGCAAGGTTGTGAATTGGCTTTGCAATGGACCGAAGACAGTTCTCAATTTGAAGTAGAAAAATTCAAACCCGCCAACTCAAAAGCCAACGATTGGGCACCCATGGTTGCCGGCAAAAAGGACGATGTATTGTTTTTTGTATCGGATCGCGAAGGTGGAAACAGCAAAAGACTCTACGAAGGAACCATGGAAACATGGACAGACGTTTGGAGCCTAGAAAAAACGGGCAAAAAAGGAAAAGAGAAGTGGGGTCCTGCTTTATACAAAGACAAAACAGATAAAATCAGTACCAAAGCCAACGATGGTCCAATGACCTTCGACAGCCGCTTCAGTACGATGTATGTTACTCAGTGCGGACACCGAGAAAAAGGCAAATCCGAAAAATGCGCCATCTACGAACTCAAAAAAGTAGGTCCAGAATGGATCATGGGTGAAGCTTTAGAATTCTGTAAAGAGGATACCGCGCACACCTACGGTCACCCAGCTTTGAGCCCAGACGGCAAGACATTGTATTTCTCATCCAACCGTGAAGGTGGTTTGGGTGGCTTCGATATTTGGGCCGTTACCTACAGCAAACGCTCTAAATCATGGGGAAATCCTATCAACTTAGGACCAGACATCAACACCCGCGGAAACGAATATTATCCTTATTTCAATCAGCACGACAATAAATTGTATTGGTCGTCTGACGGATGGGCCACCTTGGGTGGTTTGGATATCAACAACGCAGAACCAACAGACGAAATTGGTGTTTGGACAGAGCGCGAAAACATGCGTGAGCCAATCAACTCAGGAGGTGACGACTTCGGTATCACTTTCTTTGAAGGCAACGCAAACAAAGGTTATTTTAGCAGTAACCGCGGCGATAAAAAGAACAATGACGATATTTATTCGTTTGATATCACACCAATTATCATTACCATTCGCGGTATTATCACCGATTGTAATACGAAAAATCCATTGGCTGGTGCAACAGTAATTTTAACCAACGATCGCGACACCACCAAAATGGTTTTGAAGGCCGATGATCAGGGGGTTTACACCGCCAAATTGCGCGAAAAGACCAACTACGAGATTTTTTCCAAATACCCAGAGAAATACTACTTTGAAGCAGAGCCCGCACAAAAAACCACCTATGGCATCCGTTTAACGACTGAGTTGGTGCAAGATTTCTGTTTGGAAAATCCATTGGAGAAAGTGATTACACTCCCTATTTTCTATGATTTGGACAAAGCCTTCATCCGCAGCGATGCCGCACGTGTATTGGACACTTTCGCTCAAACGGTGTTGTTGCGTTATCCCAAACTGATTACTGAATTGGGATCTCATACCGACTGTCGTTCTAGCTACGATTACAACGTAAAATTGGCACAGCGCCGTGCAGACAGTGCCCGTACCTACTTAATGAAAACGTGGAAAATTGATTCTGCACGTATCGTGGCTCGTGGTTACGGTGAAACCCAATTGATCAACGATTGTAAATGTGAAGGCGGCGAAGTGGCTGGCCTTACGCCTTACATCGAAGGAAAAACCAAGAAGATGGTGATTGAAAAAGACGCCGTGGGCAATGTGGTTAAAAGTTACTATGAGCGATATAAGCCATCGGAAATCAAATTCGTTGATGAGAAACCCTTTGTTGCTTGTGATGAATTCCAGCACCAACAAAACCGTAGAACTACCGTTCGTTTTGGATTTGAAGGTCAGATTTCCCGCGCCATTGTTAACCAAGACGTAGATATCAATAACACCAACATCGGAAAACAAGAGAAAGACAGTGCTGAAAAGGCGAAAAAAGCCGCCGATGCACCCGTTGCTGGATCAGGTTTGGATATTTCGTATGCGGTTCATGCCAAATT
>NSIB01000061.1 GCA_002737625.1 Flavobacteriales bacterium
ACCATTTTTGGAAACTACATTTTTATACCCCACTACGGATTTGTAGCATCGGCATTTACCACACTTGCGGCCTACGCCACTTTGGTGATTTTGGGCTATTGGTTTGGTCAGAAACACTATCCGATTCCATATCAGTTGCCCATAATACTTATGACTTTACTGGTATCCGTTGGCCCAATTACGTTTTTACCTCATGCTTTTCCCAATATCAATTACGCCGTATACTGGATATTGGTTCCCATATACTTTGGCGTTTTGTATGTGCTCGAGAAGAGATTCGCCAGAAATCTTTCATCCTAAAATACTATTATGTGCAACGTAAAAATCATCAACCAATCTTCCCATCCCAACCCCGTCTATCAGACGGATTTGAGTGCGGGCATGGATTTGCATGCCAATATTGAAGAGTCAATTTCATTAATACCTGGGGGGCGCGCGCTCATTCCTACAGGATTATTTATCGAACTGCCCGAAGGGCACGAGGCGCAAATCAGGCCGCGGAGCGGCCTGGCACTAAAACACGGAATCACCGTTCTCAATAGCCCTGGCACCATCGATGCAGATTATCGCGGTGAACTCAAAGTACTACTCATCAATCACGGACAAGAACCCTTCGAGATTCAAAACGGAGAACGCATCGCCCAAATGATTGTCGCCAAATATGAAAGAGTCATTTGGGAAATTTCCAAAGAACTCAATAACACCGAAAGAGGTGCCGGCGGTTACGGTAGCACGGGCGTTAAGCCTTACTAACATTAATTTGACAAGCAATCCGTACCTTTGCGCCAATTTTTATAGTCCTAATACAAAATCAAGATGAGATTAATTATCCCCATGGCCGGAATGGGAAAACGCCTGCGGCCCCATACCCTAACTACTCCTAAACCCCTAATCAAAGTTGGCGGCAAGTCCATCGTTCATTGGCTAATCAAAGACATAGCCGATGTTTGTGGTGAGTCCATTGAAGAAATTGGTTTCGTGGTAGGTCGTTTTGGCGATGCCGTGGAAAGCGAACTAAAAGACATTGCAAAAAGCGTAGGTGCTGAAGGAAAAATCTTCTATCAAGATGTTGCTGAAGGTACCGGACATGCGATACTTTGTGCCAGAGAATGCCTCAAAGGCGATGTGATTGTTGCATTTGCCGATACGTTGTTTAGAACGGAGTTCAACCTCGACAAAACCAAAGACGGTGTAATTTGGGTGCACAAAGTAGACAATCCTAGTTCCTTTGGTGTTGTGAAATACAACGAAGAAAATATCATCACTGATTTTGTTGAAAAGCCCACGGAATTTGTTTCAGATTTGGCCATCATCGGCATTTACTATTTCAAGAGCGGCGAAACCTTAGAAATTGAACTCCAATATCTTATCGATAACAACCTAAAGGAAAAAGGTGAATACCAACTCACAAATGCCATGGAAAACATGAAAACCAAGGGAATGCAGTTTGTCCCCGGAGCAGTGGACGAATGGCTAGATTGCGGAAATTACGCCGCTACTGTTTATACCAATCAACGCGTTTTGGCAAACAACGCAAAAGAATTCGCTGACGCAAGCTCTCGTTTCGATGAAAGTGTCACCATCATTGAACCTTGTTTTATTGGCGATGGCGTATCTTTGAAGAACTGTCAAATTGGACCTTTTGTAAGCATTGGCAATAAAACCGAGCTAGAAAATTGCAAAATCAGCAACACCATCATACAAGAGAATTGCTCACTGCGCGATTTCAAATGCCACAACAGTATGATTGGGAATTCCGTTGCGATCAGTGGAGCCCAAATCGCCAGCCAAGTATACAGCTTGGGAGATTTCAGCTCAATCGGCTAAATGGTTTTTCCTCGATGGTTTCTGTTGCAATCCATAACCTACAATCCAAACGCAACAAGAGGTTTTTAGCGTGTTTTAAAATCCCTTTGAACCTTTCTGTCTCATTAATCATAACAACGTGGGCCTATGTGATCCCCACAATTTTACATGGGCAAATGGGAACTCAAACTCCCTTGCCCGAAAGTGCCGGTTTTGCAGATCCCAATGCGGCATCGCCCCAACTTAAATCCAATTATTTCCTAGCTGAGGCCAAATTCCAAGAAGAAGCATTTTTTGAATCGCAACAGCTTTTTCAAAAACTCATCGATACATTTCAAAAAACAGGACTTTCTAAACACATTGAAACGGATTTAAAGTCCTCAAATAATGATGCTCAGTTTATCTCTGGAGCGTATTATAGACTGTCACAATTGTCGGCAAAAGATTATTCGATTTATTCTCAGGGTGCTTCAGGTAACACGCTCCCTTCGGTAGCCCGAGGTGTTTTGAGTACCTCGAATGCTAACAGAGAAAATTTAACTACCAATTCAACAATGCATAAAGCCAATCTAAATATGGCACTTTACCAATTGGATTTGGCATTGAAATACTCACCCAACAACAGAGATTATCTATACGCCAAAGCCCAATTGTTAGAAAAGAATAACAACTGGCTAGGGGCGGCAAAAATCTACAAAGACCTTTGCTCCATCGACCCCCACTCCTGGACATTTCACGAAAAAGCCGCAAGTGCCTATTTTGAATATTTGCCTCAAGTGTTAAATGGAAACGCCCAGGAAAACTCCGGAAAATCAAAACAAAGAAATCCATCAAACGATGCGCAATCGCAGGTAGAAGTTTTACAGGAATTCCAAATATTCTCGGATACTTGGGAAAAACACTTCTCACTGTCACCTGCCATTATTGAAACCAAATTATATATTCTTTGGTGTCAGGAAATATTACTAAAATTCTCTTCTGAGATGGTTGAAAATCCTGAAAAAAACAATACCCTTTTGATGCGTTATCAGTCGATGATACCCGCCAGTATTTCACAATGGATGCAGCAGAATGATTTTACAAACCACACCTATAACCTCAAGAAAATCGCCCACAATCCCTTGAGTAGCCTATCCGCCGATTTCGAATCCAAAGGCAATACCCCGGATCAAATCAGTCAGCATGGCACCTATGAAGCAAATGCGCAAGAAATATTTCAGACCGCCATCCGTGAACAAAATTGGCTTGTGGCCTACCAATATGCTGATACACTAGAAAATACTTTGCCCATTTTTACCGCACACGATATTGTAAAAGGATTCCAGCAATTGATGATCAATCAACCTCATACGGCCGTTGAAATTTGTAAGAACAATGCCATTGAAACCAATCCCTTTATTCAACAATTATACCTACTCTTGGAAGCAAAAGCCACAACACAAATAGCCATATCAAACGAAAAGAATGAAGTTGACATTGCCTTTGCACATGCATCAGAATTATCGCATGCTTTAGAACTTTGGCAGAAATTATATAACCAAAAAGCGCTGACTCAACTAAACGACATCAACGAGGCATGGGCGATCGCCATTTTACTGAATAACCAAGAATGGGTCCATCAATTTCAACAATTGGCATCAGATTTGGATCCATCGCACACCAAGCCAAACCAAAAATGAAAAATATCCTCCTTGCAACAATTTTCTGTGTCCAGTGCATTTCCGCATCGGCGCAAAATGAACCTAAATCCATCCCTGTCACAAGTAAATTCATGCCCTGCGAAAAGCCAGAATGGGGGTATATCTCTGCGAAATACGATGTGGATGCTAAAATGGGGACCCAAAATCTCTCCGGAACATTAAGCCTAAGGATTAAAAAGGATAGTATTTTGTGGTTTTCGGTGAGTGTTGCGATGGGGATTCAGGTGGCCAAGGGAATGCTTGTTGGAGATACACTGCATGTACTAGATTTATACAACAAAAACTACTACGCGATTTCGGTGCAGGAGGTGAGTGAAAAGTTGCATACGCCCGTCGGCATTACCCAGTTACAAAATCTTTTCATTGGTCTTCCATTGATTGATACTTGCAGTCCGATGAATCAAAAAACCGACATCAATGGTCAAGCTTATTGTGCATATCCATCCAGCCAAGGCTTGTATTTTATCACCGCCTTAACCCCCTACCTCATTAAAACCTTTTTTGCTTCGCAGGGCGATGTCGTTCCTACAACAGCCGAGCTTCGCGCCACCGAATTACGTCATCAAGAAAAGCCCGATGATTTTGTTAGTGTGAGTTACGAAAATTGGCTTCCTACCACTTCCGTTCCCAACCCTGCAAATGCCAATGCAATTGCGCCCATCGCGATTAACAAACTGCCAAACTACATCTACATCCAGTCCCAAAATGCACAGGATAGTGCACAGATTAAAATGTGGTTAAAAAACAGCCGTTTTGATGCTATACCTTCGTTTCCGTTCAATGTAACATCTGAATACACACGGATGTCGTTGAAATGACGGCAGTGAAAAAAATACTTCTCATACTATTACTATTATTGGGCATTTGTCCATCTGATTCGTTTGCCCAATCCCGCAAGCAATTAGAGGCCAAGCGGAAAAAAATGCAACGCGAAATATCGGAGCAGCGGAAAGCCCTTTCAAATACGCAACAAGAGAAAACGGTTACATTAGATAAACTCAATTCGCTAAATCAAATCATCCAACAGCGTCAAGTGGTTATTAACAATTTGGGTTTAGAGATTCGCTCTGTAAACTACGAATTAACCCAAAAACAGAAATATCGCGATAGCCTTACGCAGGAAAATAACCTGCAAAAGCAAAAGCTAAGAAAAACGGTTCTCAAAGCATATAAAACGCGAAAAAGCGGTCGGGAGATTGCATTTGTGTTTTCATCCAAATCCATTTCTCAGGCGATGCGACGGTGGAAATACCTGAGGAAAATTTCTGCTTATCGCAGACATCAAATTTCTGCCATCATCGCCCAAAGTGAGGCCTTAGGCAAGATAATTGAGCAGTTGGAGGGCGTAAAACAGGAAAAATCTGTACTTATGCACGAGAATGAAAGTGAAACCAAAGAGTTGGAAGTAGATAAAAAATCGAAGCAGAATTTGGTTCAAGCACTCAGCGGAAAAGAAGAAGAGTTGAGAGACCGTATAAGGAGCAACGAGAAAGCCATCGCACGATTAAACAACGAGATTAGCCGATTGATCGCCAAAGAAATCGAAGCAGAACGGAAACGGAAAGCCAGGGCCTCAAGTAGTGCTGCCAAAGCCAGAACCGGCAAAAGCGGTGCCAACGAAAATACGCTTTCACCCCAAGCCAGATCCATTGGTGGGGCTTTTTCAAAAAATCGTGGGAATCTTCCATGGCCCGTAGATCGTGGCTTTATAACGCAAACTTTCGGGGTACACCAACATCCCGACTTAGAAGGAATAACAACGGTGAATAATGGTGTAGATATTACATCGCCCAAAGGTGCCCTTGCCTCAGCGGTGTTTGAAGGAACTGTTAGTGCCATTTTGAATATTCCGGGTCAAGGCCAGGCCGTGCTCGTAAACCATGGTGAATATTTTACCGTTTACGCTCATTTGTCTGTTGTATTGGTTGAGAAGGGTCAAGTGATTCGAATGAATCAACACATTGGCAAAGTTATGACGGACGATGATGGAAAGGCCGTTTTACAATTTCAGATTTGGGAAGGTCAGGAAAAACAGAATCCCCAAAGTTGGCTTCGCGATAGATAATCGCAAACTACTTACTTTAATATATCTTTGAATCATGATGAAAGTTGCTGTTGTTGGCTCCGGTGTGATGGGTTCAGGCATCGCTTTGTGTAGTATACAAGCCGGATATCCCACTGTATTATTCGATGTAAACGAAGCGGCCATCGCTCGCGGACTCAAATACATTAAAGAACAATTAGAAATTGCGGTTATCAAAGGAAAAAGTAGCAGAGAAAATGCCGATAAAAGTTTAGAATTACTGTCGACCACTCCAGACCGTTCTAATTTGGTTGCCAATTTTATTATTGAAGCTGTTTTGGAACAACTGCCTATCAAAAAAGAACTTTTTCAATTTTTGGAATCCATCAATTCCCCTGATACCATTTTTGCAACAAATACTTCAAGCATCCCGATCACTCAAATTGGAGCAAGTCTAAAACACCCCGAAAGGCTGGTGGGAGTGCACTTTTTTAACCCGGCGCATATTATGAAATTGGTGGAGGTAATTAAAGGCGTTGCAACGGATCCTAAAATCGCAGAAAAAGCCTTACAGTGGTCTCAATCACTGGGGAAAACCACAGTCTATGCCGCCGATTCGCCAGGATTTATAGTAAATAGAGTGGCAAGGCATTATTATGTGGAATCACTCAAAGCCCTGGAGGAAAATTTGGCACCCCTTGAACAAATTGATCGCTTACTCGAAAGTAGCGGCTTTAAAATGGGGCCGTTTAAACTTATGGATTTGATTGGCGTAGATACAAACTTTAGCGTTACAAGTTCAATGTATCAACAATTTCATCAAGACCCTAAATTCAGACCCAACCGCATACAGCAACAAAAGGTAGATGCCGGCCATCACGGTAGAAAAACGGAACAAGGATTTTACAAATACGGCGAATGATCTATCCTCAGAGACCATGGCTATTGCCATTGCTCATCGCAGTTGCCTTGAGCGCAGTTTTGATTTTCGGAGGCTGTAATTCCAGCAATCAAACCACTGAAAAAATCCCCACTGGGCCGGTAAATGTAAATATCGATCTCAACTTGCCGAGTTATATGAATCTTGCCAATCCTGGAACGTATATGTATTTTGAAGGTGGCGTAAAGGGCATTTTGGTCATTCATGATTATGACGACATTTGGTATGCATTTGAGAGAAGTTGCGCATTTCAACCGCTCGATGCTTGTTCCAAAGTATGGGTGGATTCCATTTCAATTCAAATTCATTGTGGAACGCCCACTGCAACTGGTTTTCAACCCTGCTGTAATTCAAAATATAGTTTCAATGGTTTCCCGTTAGGAGGACCCGCAAAAGGCCGTTTAGCAAGGTATCAAATCCAACGAACTGCCAATGTAATCAGTGTGTATAACTAGTCCATTTCTCTGTGTTTTTATTTGATTCAAAGTAAAAAAGTAAAAAATGGGCAAAATTTGTGAGAAAAGTTTTTTTTTAAGTCGCTTTTCCTATATTTGTTGACTACTAAAAATCCAAGTACCGCTATTTCTATGAAAAAAAACTACTTTAAATCAATTGCTTTCGCCACTGTTGCAAGTTTAATCGCAACGCCAACGCAAGCGCAATCACCCGGAACTCACTCACTAGAGTTGAGTGGTGGTATTCGTGAATATATGGGTGACTTAGGTTCATCTGTTGGATTCGCACGTAGACCTGATTACCAAGGAGGTCAAGTAAATTTTGGTTACTATGTTAGTCCTGCCTTGGATTTAGTAACAAACTTCAGTTTCGGCGATATTGGATATAGCCGCAAATGGGAGGGTTTTAATTTGAGAAAAGAATACCAATGGCAGTCTTTCCGTGCAAACACCATGGACCTAACTGTTGGTGCACGCTACAAATTGAATAACGGCTCTATCTTGTCTGAAGATGCGAAAATTGCTCCTTATTTTCAAGTTGGCGTAGGTGGTTTCTATGCCCACAGCCAAACTACTTGGGGTCCTGATCCATACGTTCAAGATCAATTCTATGGCGATGTAACTAAGAAAACGGCTGTTACGGATATGAATGCCGCCGTTCAGGGTGCTTTTGGTATTAATTTTTACTTAACCGAACGAATTGGACTGAGATATAGCTTTACTTCCACTTACACAATGAGTGATATTTGGGACGGTTCCAATGGTGGTACCCCGGATCCAGTCAATAACATTGCCATTCACAAGCTTTGGCGCACGAACGATATGTATGCGCTCCACGCAGTAGGATTTACTTATGCCATCGGTGAAGGTATGGGTACTTCTGTTAAGAAGCCGAAAGACAAAGATGAAGATGGTGTTCCAGACAAGTATGACCTTTGTAAAAATACTGAGCCTAAATATCGTCGTTATGTTGATAGCGTAGGTTGCCCAGCTGATACGGATAAAGATGGTATTTTGGATGCCGATGATAAGTGTCCAGATGTTGCTGGTCCTGCACAATTTAACGGTTGCCCTGATGCCGATGGCGATGGTATCCAAGATAAATTAGATGCTTGTCCTAATCAAGCTGGTGATGCAAAGTTCAACGGTTGCCCTGATACAGATGGTGACGGTGTTTCTGATAAAGACGATGCCTGCCCAACAACAGCTGGTTTAGCCGCTTTTGGTGGTTGCCCTGATACTGATGGTGATGGTGTTGAAGATCGCACAGACAAATGTCCTAACCTAGCTGGTGCTATCGCTGGTGAAGGTTGCCCTGATACAGATGGTGATGGTGTATTCAATAACATCGATAAGTGTCCTGATGTAGCTGGTGCCGTTGCTAACAAAGGTTGTCCTGAAATCAAAAAAGAAGTGATTCAAAAAATTGCTTTGGCTGCAAAAGGAATCAATTTTGAAACTGGTAAAGCGGTAATTACTGCAGGCTCTTTCAAGAGCTTAGATGATTTGGTTACCTTATTGAATGCGTATCCTGGTGCTAGCGTTGAAATTCAAGGTCACACCGACAACAACGGAACTCCTGAATCTAATAAAACTTTGAGTCAAGAACGTGCCAACTCCGTGAGACGTTACCTTTCTGCTGGTGGCGTATCTGAAGCCCGCATGACCGCAATGGGTTATGGCCAAGAAATACCTTTGGCTGACAATAAGACTGAAGCTGGTAAAACCAAAAATCGTCGCGTAGACTTTAAATTGGTGTACTAATAAACATCTGCATAAAACAGAAAAGGCCACCCAAAGGTGGCCTTTTCTGTTTTATAAGTATCTTCGTTTTATGGTCAACGAAAAACTCCATATCTCCAATTTGTTATCACAAAGTACACCTAAGAACAAACTTTTTGTAATCGCCAACGCCTTTTTTCTTTGGCTATTTATATTCGCCCAAATAATGCCCGCCATGGGGCAGAACGCCCAAATAGCCATCGACAATAGTTCGATACCCAACACACAATATCAATCGCAGCAATCTTGGGGTAATTCCAACCCATCAATCACAACCGCCACCAACGATTTCCAACTTCCATCAAACCCCCATTATTGGAAAAATAAAAAGCCTTACGAAAGCTATTGGCAGCAAGATGTTTATTATCAAATCAAAGCCACACTAAACGACACCCAAGAACTTATAAACGGTTCAGAGAAGCTCACCTACACCAACAATAGTCCCAATACCCTGAATCAGGCCTTTTTCCACCTTTATCAAAATGCGGTGCAACCGGGCAGTCTGGTAGATGAATTGTATCGAATCAATAAAACAAAAGTTGCTTACGGCGAATACGAAGCCCAACAACTCGGAACGATCGTCCATTCAATTATAATCAATGGTCAATCCGTCCCCTTCTCCATCCAAAATACTCTGCTAAAAATCAACCTTCCCCAACCCCTAAAGAGTGGAGAAAGTCTAGATTTCTATATCGATTTTACAACCTACTTTGATCGAGGTAGTGTGCGCAGAAGAATGAAAGTGTACGATCATCATGGTTACAAACACTTTAACGGGGTACACTGGTATCCTAGAATTTGTGTCTACGATAGAAAATTTACTTGGGAAACCGACCAACACGTAGAAAAGGAATTTTACGGTGATTATGGTGCTTTTGATGTGGAATTGGACTTGCCCAATCATTATATCGTGGAGGCCACAGGCCTGCTCCAAAACAAAGCAGAAGCCATGCCAACAGGCCTGAGAAAGCAAATAGATATTTCAAACTTCAAAGAAACACCCATCGGCTCTCAACCCTCCGTCATTATACCCGCAACCGGAAAACGCAAGCGCTGGCAATTTCATGCCAATAATGTCCACGACTTCGCTTGGACCGCCGATCCCTCCTATCGCATGGGTGAAGTAGAATGGAATGGCGTAAAATGCGTTGCCATCGCCCAAGAAAATAACGCAGCCGGCTGGCAACAAACCGCCCAATTCACCGCCAAAGTCATCGCCACCTATAGTAGAGATTTCGGCATGTACGATTACCCAAAAATCGTTTGCGCAGATGCCGCAGATGGCATGGAATACCCAATGATTACCATGGACGGAGGACTATACCCAAGCCACCAAGGCCTCATCGCACACGAAGTCGGCCACAACTGGTTCTTTGGAATGATCGGATCCAACGAAACC
>NSIB01000007.1 GCA_002737625.1 Flavobacteriales bacterium
TCCGCCCCCAAGATTTCTCCCGAGCGAGGATTTGTAAAGCTGGGACCATAACCACCAAAAGGAGGATTGGGAGATGACGTCCATCTCAACACATTATAGCGAATATCGCCGGCATCCCAAGTGGCAGTATCGGGTTGCTCAAAAACCTGCACCGCGTTCAAAAATCCAATCGGTTCAAAGGCTTTATTCCATTGTAATGCCGCTTTTTTGATCGTTTCGCGATATTCTTTTGGCGTTGTGTTTTCAATCCACCATACGATCGGCTTTACGGGTTCAGACAACAACGCGGTGGGGTCTTTCTTTTGCAAGTCCCAACGGTGAATCACATCGCGGTAGTTGGTTGCATTGGGGGAGGTCATGTCGTTGATTTGGTCCGCAAAATATCCCATGCGAGGATCATCTTGTCTAGATTTGAAGTTGTTTTTTGGTGCGGCAAGAATACTGTGTTGCAACTCAATCGATACAGAGCGAGGATCGGCGATATCTTCTCCACCGCCCGTAGGTGCTGGGTTGTCGTATACATAGCGAACCACCAAATCGGTATTTTCGGGATAATTCTTTATTTTGATATACTGCGTTTTTCCTTTGGCCAGGCTGCCTAGTTTAAAGCCTTCTGCGCCGGGGCGACCGCCTTCTTTGATTTGATGCAATTTCTCAGACAAGAAAAGTTCATCGGCATCGATCAGGTAATCTCCGGTTTTTTTGTTTTCTGCTAGGATTTTTTCAAAGGCAAGGGGCGCATCAGAAATATTGGCTTCTTGACTTTTCGCAAGCGGGCTACTCGGATTGAAATAGTAGTTGGTATTGATCTGGCTAAATTCTAGATTGCCATAGAATTTGGTGATTTTAAAAATGCGCGAATCGCGATATTGACCACGGTGAAGTCCGGCAGCGATGACCCCATTTTCGGTGTAGGCAAAGTGGATGAATTCGGTATTGAGTTGATTGGCGTTTACCAATAAGTACAATTTCCCGTCGGTGCTGTCTTGATAGAGCGGAAATAAGCCATCGATTTTAACGCAGTTTTTTGTTTTGCTTTCTAAGGTTGCCATTTTGTCTTTGGGCTTCTCGGTATTGGCAGCAGCGGATTCTGAAGCAGCTGGGGCGGGGGTTGCGCCTTTTTGTTTTTTAGGCGGTTTGTTACTGAGGACTGGGGCGATGGCGCAGACGATGGCCACTAAAACAATGATAGATTTTTTCATAAATAGTGTTGCAATTTAACACAAAATACGTGGTTTTTGATGGGTTTTGGGGTTCGGATTCGGGTGGATTTTTCCAATAATCATTTGAAATTGCAACAATATTGGCTATATTTGCACCCCTTTCCTGGGTTGTATACAACCCTTTCAGCCTTGGAAAGCAATGCATGCTTAGCTCAATTGGATAGAGCATCTCACTACGGATGAGAAGGTTTGGGGTTCGAATCCCTAAGCGTGCACGAAAAGCCATCTATTTTAGGTGGCTTTTTTTGTGCTTAAAATTTTTTCAATTATAGCATTTTTTAAGATTTTAACCATTGAAATTCACTTAGTTACAATTTTTGTATTATTATTGATTTATGAAAATTGTGTAATAAATTACATTAGATAATACAAAAAACCCCTATGAAAAAAATTGTACTTATTTCTGCTAGCATTTTTTTGGTTATTATCCATATCAAAGCTCAACTTCCAACTATTAAATCTTTTTCACCAATGAAAGGCCCTGTCGGTACTACGGTCCAAATAAAAGGAAAGAATTTTAATACAACTGCGGCCAATAATATCGTGTATTTTGGTGCAACGAAAGCGATTGTAAGCAAAGCAGCGGATACGATGTTGACAGTTAAAGTTCCAATAGGGGCTACCTACTTGCCTATTATTGTGACGAATACTGCAAAAAATTTCATGGCTGCCAGTTCAAAGCCATTTTCTGTAACATTTACATGTGGTAGTATTTCTACAACAAGTATGGCAGGCCCAGTGGATTTTACTGCGGGTGGGTCTCCATATAATGTTGCATTGGGCGACATTGATGGCGATGGGAAGTCGGACATTGTATCAACCAATTATACTGGAACCTCTGTTTCGATATATAGAAATACATCAAAAAGTGGATCAATTACAACAAGCAGTTTCGCGTCTAAAGTTGATTATACTACCGGTAGCAGTTCTGCACCTTCTCCATTTGGCCTTGCCTTGGCAGACATAGATGGAGACGGGAAACTGGACATGCTTGTAACAAATTATGTAGATAATTCTGTGTCTGTTTTTAGGAATAAGGCAAGCAGTGGGGCCATTTCTTCGAGTAGTTTTGATGCAAAAGTCGAGTTTTCAACAGGAAGCACTCCTTCAGATATTGCAATTGCCGATTTAGATTTGGATGGCAAAGTAGATATGGTTGTATCAAATTTTGCAGATAATACTATATCAGTGTATAGAAATATTTCTTCCAGTGGAAGCATTTCTTCTAGCAGTTTTGATTCAAGAGTGAGTTTTAGCACAAATACCAATCCATATAGTATTTCTCTGGCAGATGTTGATGGTGATGGGAAACTAGATATTTCTGTGGCCAACAGATACGGAACATCCGTTTCGGTTTTTAGAAATAATTCTAGCAGCGGGAGTTTTTCCACAAGCAGTTTTTCGACTGCTGTAGATTTTTCGACTGGAGCGGGAAGTGAACCCCACAAACTTGTACATGCCGATGTTGATGGTGATGGTAAATTAGAGATGTGTGTAAGCAACTGGAATGGAGGAATTTCTGTATTTCAAAACACCTCCTCAAGTGGGAGTATTACCTCGAGTAGTTTTGCATCAAATATAGATTTTTCTGTTGGATCGATACCCCGTGGGCTTGCATTGGGAGATTTGGATGGTGATGGGAAAGTCGATATTTTGGCATCCAATTGGAGTTCTGGTTCTATATCAGTATTAAAGAATACTTCGAGTAGTGGAACAATTTCATCTGGCAGTTTTGCTGCTACGGTTGATTATGCTGCTGGAGCAAATCCCCGCAGTATTGTAATGGGCGATGTTGATGGCGATCGGAATCCAGACATTATTATTACAAATTTAGGCGCGGCAACCGTTTCGGTTTATAGAAACCTCAGTGGATTTTCGCCAAATTTTTTGGGTAACGATACACAGTCTTTCTGTGGTGTAGACAAAGTAAATATAGGAAGCACAAAAAAATTCAAGTCATACAACTGGAACACGGGAGCCACTTCTTCAACCATTTCAATAAATGCGACTGGTAAATTTTCATTGTCTGCCATAGATTCTAATGGATGTAGTGCTTCAGATACTGTGTTAGTCTCCGTAATCAGTGGGAAAATCTCCCCCCGAGACACGATTACTTGTAATGGCATGCCAGTTTCTTTGAGGATCAAAGAAACTGGCACGAGTGCTTCCAATTCTCAATATCCATTAAAATACACCTGGTCTACCAAAGAAACTAGCAAAACGATTAAGGTTAGTTTTGTGGGAATATCCAAACTATCGCTTACAAGTAGTAATGGCATTGGAACGTGCACGGACGCCACCACTGTCAATATTGGGAATCCCAAACTGAAATTCCCCTCAGATACTGTTTATTTCACTGCCTGTTCTAGAGACAGTATGCGCTTGAGCGCGGGTAATAAATGGCGTGAAGTAATCTGGAGTAATGGTAGAAAAGACAGCGTAATATATTTAAAATTCACAGATCAATACAGTGTGCGGGTGAAAGATTCTGTGGGATGTTACGCTTATGATACTGTTTATTTTATTAATCCTGGAGTGCCTTTGATTAGTGTGGACAATGTGAAGAATATAAATTGTTACGGGGGATCGGATGGCAGTATTACAACCAGTGTAAGTGGCGGATTTGCACCCTACACTTACCTGTGGGACGATGTATCAAAACAATCTAAATCCACGGCATCTAAACTTTCAAAAGGCACGTATAAGCTGCTTGTTAAAGATCTTTATGGCTGCATAGATTCAATTTCTCAGAGCATAGGCAGCCCAAACAAACTGGTATTGTCGGTTGTATCAAAAGACAGTGTCAAATGTTACGGAGGATCAGATGGGAGCATAACCACCAGTATCTCAGGGGGAAGTTGGCCCTATTACTACCTATGGAATGATTCGAAGAAACAAGAAAGTTCAATCGCAAAAAATCTGGTCAAGGGGGTTTATATGATGATTGGCACGGATGTCAAAGGATGTCAAGATTCGATGACTATTAATCTTCCAGAACCTTCCAGAACACTCAAAATAATAGCTAGCGATACTTTGATATGCGCTGGGGAATCGATAAGTTTAACAGGGGCTGGAGCAAAAACCTACGTTTGGTCTGATGGAGTAAGCAATGGCATCGCTTTTCCCATAATAGCTAGCAATACATATAGACTAAAAGGAACCAATGCAAAAGGCTGTGTGGATACAATTAGTATAAGCATCAAGGTTAATCCTAGTCCTGTGATAGGAACTATTTCGGGTCCGAAGAACACAATGTCACCCAATACAACGTATAATTATTCGGTAACACAACAATCAGGGTATGTGTATAATTGGATAGTGAGCAATGGAAGCATTACCTCTGGGCAAGGGACCATTGCAGTGGGCGTAACGTGGACAGTCGATGGTCCAGGAAGCATTGGTGTAATCGCATCAAATACCTCCAACTGTTCAGACACAGTCGTATTAAATACCTTAATTGGAGGTGTAGACGTAAAGCAACCGACATTGAGCCATGGAATACAGGTATATCCAAATCCTGCTGGAGCAACAATCACAGTGCAGGTAAAGAATCTCCAAGCGGGCGCAGTCTATATTCTAACAGACCCCTTAGGAAAAACGGTATTACGGGGCAACTTGACGGGAGAAAATACCCAGATCACATTGGAGAACACCAAATCTGGGGTATATATACTTAGGGTAGGAGAACATGCCGAGTCGGTGATTAGAATAATAAGGGAATAGTTAGGCTGGCAGTCTGTTGATTTCCATTCTTTATTGTATTTTTGATTTTATGGTAAAATCGGTTACTCGCGGATTATTATTGTTTTTTGTATTGTTTTTTGTGGGGGGATTGAAGGCGCAGGCGTTGATGAATGGCTCAATGCCGCATCGGGTTTTGGCGAATCCTCAAATGTTGATTTTTAAGGAAAATGAGCAGCCTAGTGCCGAGCAATGGCCATTGGTTGTGTCAAAATTGGGAAAATACACATCGCAAAGTGAATGGAGAAAATACCAAGAAATTTCCGATGATTTGGGCCAGATCCACTATCGTGTACGTCAGTATTATCAAGGAGTACCCGCTTTTTTATCGATAGGAATTGTTCATACCCAAAAAGGTAAAATCCTTTCCGTGAATGGCGATTTAGTCTCAGAATCTCAGTTTTCGGGCAAAAAAGTGTTGGATGAGCCATCGGCGTTGAAATTGGCTTTGTCCTATTTGCCAGCAACAAAATATTATTGGGAGGATGCAGGTCAGAATGAAGCGCTTCAAATGGCGACAGGGATTGCGGATACGACCTATTTTCCTACGGGCAAGTTGATTTACATGGCTCAAGGTTTGAACTTGGGTGGTACGCATCGTTTGTGTTATCAGTTTGATGTATTCGCCAGCGAGCCGTTGGCGGGGATGTCGATTTTTGTGGATGCGGAGACCGGTGAGATTCTCGCATCGAACGATTTGATTTTGCATGGCGATAGCAAGGGGACGGCGGTAACGAAATACAGCGGGACGCAGAAAATCATCACGGACAGTACATCTACGACCAATTTTAGGCTCCGAGAAATGGGACGGGGTGCGGGTATCGAAACGTATAATTTAAAGAAGGGGACTACATATTCAGGCGGGGTTGATTTTACGGATGCCGACAATACATGGAATAACGTGAATGTGAGCAAGGACGAGGTGGCAACGGATGCGCATTGGGGTGCTGAAATGACATACGACTATTTTAAAAATGTCCATTCAAGGAATAGTTATGATGGCAATGGCGCCAAGATTTTGAGTTATGTGCATTACAATTCGAATTATAACAATGCATTTTGGGACGGTACTCGAATGACATATGGCGATGGTGATGGGACTACATTTACGCCACTTACTTCTTTGGATGTGTGCGGGCATGAAATCGCCCACGCGGTGACAACGAATACTGCGAATTTGGTTTATAGTTATGAGAGCGGTGCTTTGAATGAGAGTTTTAGCGACGTTTTTGGTCAGACCATTGAAATATGGACAAGGCCAACGAAGTTCAATTGGAGAATTGGGGAAGATATTACGCCATCGGGCAATGGAATTCGGAGCATGGTGAATCCCAATTTATTTAGTCATCCCAAATATTATAAAGGGGTGAATTGGTATGCTGGTGCGGGCGACAATGGTGGGGTTCATACAAACAGTGGCGTTCAGAATTATTGGTATTATTTGATTGCAAAAGGCAGCAGCGGTACGAACGAAAAGGGGAGTGTTTTTAAGATTGATTCATTGGGGATCGACAAGGCGGCGAAGATTGCGTATCGAAATTTGAGTGTGTATTTGACAAGTAGTTCGCAGTATGCGGATGCGAGGATATTTAGTGTATTGTCTGCTGCGGATTTATACGGTCAGTGCAGCAATGAAGTGATTCAGGTGACCAATGCATGGTGGGTTTGTGGTGTGGGCAATAAATATGATTCGGCTTATGTGAAGGCAAATTTTGCGGGGGATACGTTGGCATGTAAGCCGGGAAAGGCCATGAATTTTTTGAATTATTCGGAGAATTATAAGGCGAGTCAATGGTATTTTGGTGATGGTGGTACGGCAACTACAACGAACACATCGCATGCGTATACTAGCTACGGGAAATACACGGTTAAGTTGGTAGTGGATGGATGTTTTAAGGGGAAGAAGGATTCTATGACGAAGGTTCAATATGTAAAGGTTGATAGTACGTTTGATATTTGTAAGGCATTTTTATTGCCTAAGACGGGGACGGACAGTGCGGTGGGTTGTCGGGGATTCGTATATGATGAGGGTGGCGAGGACAATTACATCACCAATCAGATTGTGAAGTTTAAATTGAAATTGCCGGGAGCGGATAGTATTCGCTATCGCTTTAGGGTGTTGGATTATGAGGTGGGTTTTGATTCGTTGGTTATGTATAAGAATAGTGTGGCGGGTGCAAATCGATTGGGGCAGTTTTCGGGTAGTACTTTGCCATTGGCGGGTGCTTGGAAGACGATAGCGGGAAGTGCGTTGTGGTTTATTCAGTATAGTGATCCGATGCTTACGGGCAAGGGATTTAAGGTGGAATATGAGGGTGTGTTTAAGCCGTTGGATGTTCAATTGCGCAGGGATACGGTTGTGTGTAAAGGTCGGCCGGTGTTGTTGGCTGCGGCCGCCGCAGGCGGCCGCAGCACCCCCTATACCTATTCATGGTATGGCACAGGGGTCTCCGGGGGAGGTAAAACACAAGTTGTGTTTCCCGCGGCAACTCAGCAATATACATTGGTGCTTTGGGACGGTTGCGCACTAAAATCCGATACCGCCATTCAAACAATTTACGTTAAGCCACCACTAACAGTGAAAATTGTGCAAGCCGATACCGCCGTATGTATCACTGATACTATGTTCCTAGCCGCCAAAGTATCCGGAGGCGATACCGCAGGTTACAAATATCAATGGTCAAATGGTATGGGTACTTCGCCTCTGACATCCATCATCCTAACCGATACAATTAAAGTGTATCTCACACTCACAGACGGATGCACCGTAGTTTCGGAGACTGATAGTGCTCGTTTGGATACGTATTTGCCATTGATGATGTCGGTGTCTAATGATACAACACTTTGTAAAGGGCGTACCGCCATTTTGTTGGTTAGCATCAAAGGTGGGAACCGACTCCATGGAGGCGGGGCTTATACTTTGGCTTGGAGCAATGGCGTGAAAGCGGGTGCGATCACAGTGGGTCCGTCGGTTTCTACAACCTATTACGTCACGGGAAGTGAAGGCTGCTCGCCGGATGTGCGCGACTCGGTGAAGGTGGTGATGCGAAATCCGTTGTATTTGAGTGCTGTGAAGGACTCTATTTTATGTCATGGCGAGAAAATGGCGGTTAACATTTTGGATTCCGGCGGACTTGCATCGAACAGAAAAATAGTTTGGGACAGCATTGGTTTGGTCGGTAATTCTGTGGTTGTAAATCCGTTGGCCGTAGGAAAAACCATATATCGCGTTCACGTGGAAGATGGTTGTACTGTTTTGAATGATACTACAATTTTTACCGTTGATAGACTGCCTGCAATTACAGGAAGCATTTCATTGAGTGATTCCATTTTGTGTTTTGGCGACTTTACAATTGCTCAAATCACGGCCGGTGGTGGTAGGTCATTGACAAGAAAGTGGTTTTTGGATGGGGTGCAAATTTCCGCGATGGGTGTTTTGGATACGCCGTTGCTGAGTAAAACATATCGATTGGTAGTGAGCGATGGTTGTTCGGTTCCTTACAATGATTCTGTGAAGGTGATTGTTGCGCCATCAAAAATCAGTTTGAGTTTGGGTGCGCGTGACTCTGTGATTTGTGCCGGTAGCTCGGTGGGTTATTTGTCGGTGAATGGCACGGGGGGATTTGCGCCTTTAACTTATAAGTGGGACGATCCAATGAAACAGACAACGGCGAAAGCCACGGGTTTGGGCAAGGGGATTTATATGTTGCGGGTGAGGGATGCCGAGGGCTGTTTGGATTCGTTGGGATTGTTTATCAATGAGTATCGATTGCTGATGAATCCGTTGAAGGATACTGTCATTGCCCGGGGTACTTTGGCGAAATTGTATGGGTACAATGGTTCCAATTGGCGTTGGTCGCCCAAGAAGTTTATGGTATCAACGGATACTTTGGAGACGGTTTTTGTAAGGCCTACGGATAGTATGGTTTATACTCTGCTTGCCTTGGATAGCAATGGATGTTTGTTCCGCGATACAGTTTGGGTTAGGGTTGTTGATCCGGAGTTGGTGAGGATTCCGAATTTGATTACACCGAACGGTGATTTTGATAACGAGTATTGGGATTTAACCGAATTGTTTGAGTACAATCAGCGTTTGGTGAACATTTACAATCGGGCTGGGGAATTGGTGTATCATTCCGATGCATATCAAAACGATTGGAATGGAAAGGATGCAAGTGGTGCGGATTTGCCGGTGGGGATTTATTTCTATCACATGAAACACAACAAGACAAGGGAGGAGCATCGGGGTTTCATTCAAATCATGCGCTAAGAGAATTTGGGTGATTGAAAAGGGATTTACGGAGGCGTTTTATGCAAAGCTAATAATACTGTGGCTTTCAGAGGCTTTTAACACCACAAATGTCTATCAAGCCTAAATTACAATGCTTTTTTATGCCAACTTTTACAAACCGAATCCTTTGCCTAACTTTGCTAGGCAAATCAGCAGAATTATCAATGGCAATCGAAATAAAAGTACCGGCACCAGGCGAATCAGTGAGTGAAGTGACCATCGCCAATTGGTTGGTGAAAGAAGGCGAATGGGTAGAAATGGATGCCCCGTTGGCAGAGTTTGAAAGCGATAAAGCAACATTTGAAGTAAACGCAGAAAAATCGGGTGTTATTGAAAAACTGATCGGAAATGTTGGTGATACGATTGCAATCAATACTGTAATTGCCATTATCAATACCGATTTAGCTCGTCCGGAAAGCGCCGCCGCCTCTGGATCGAAAACGGAAGCAGCGAGTTCCTCTGCAACAGTTGCGAATGCAGCCTCAAATTTATCAACTACGAATACATCCGAAACAGCCAATAATACAGCGGCGGATGCAAAAAGCAATACCTCAGCAAATTCTAGTAATCAAAGTGCGGTAGAAACGGATTGGTCATTGGTGTCACCCGTGGCTGCCCAATTGTTACAGCAATACAATATTTCCCCATCACAAGTAAAAGGCACCGGTGCAGGTGGCAGGGTTACTAAAGTAGATGCTCTAGAAGCCATTGTTGCCATGGGTGGAGTGAAAGCGCAATCAATTGTTGGCGCGAGAAGTGAACGCCGTGAGAAGATGTCGAACCTGCGCAAAACATTGAGTCGGCGTTTGGTGGCTGTGAAAAATGAAACAGCCATGCTTACCACTTTTAACGAGGTAAACATGAAGCCAATCATGGACTTGCGGGCACAATACAAGAAGAAATTTGAAGAAACCCATGGCGTGGGACTCGGATTTATGAGTTTCTTTACCCGTGCATGTTGCATCGCGCTCATGGAGTGGAAAGCAGTGAATGCGAGTATCGAAGGGGAAGAAATCGTATACCATGAGTATTGCGATATTTCAATTGCTGTGAGTGCTCCCAAAGGATTGGTGGTACCGGTGATTCGCAGCGCTGAGAAATTGTCTTTGGATGAAATCGAAAAAGAAGTAAAGCGATTGGCAACCAAAGCCCGTGACAATAAATTGAGTTTAGATGAGATGACCGGCGGAACATTTACCATAACCAATGGTGGTGTTTTTGGTTCGATGATGAGTACCCCTATTATCAATGCCCCTCAAAGTGGAATTTTGGGAATGCACAATATCGTAGAGCGTGCGGTTGTTGAAAACGGACAAATTGTGATTCGTCCCATGATGTATTTGGCGCTAAGCTATGATCACAGAATCATCGATGGTCGCGAAAGCGTGAGCTTCTTGGTTCGTGTAAAGCAATTGCTAGAAAATCCTGAAATGATGTTTGATGGCAAAAATCCAGAAGAACGCGTGTTGGGATTGTAGTTTTAAACCAAACTCGTTTCTAAAATGCAGTGGTGGACATACTCCCCCTCAATTTCTTGTCGTACCCGTTCCTTAATCGCTTCTTGATCGGATGCACTCAGTGTATCTTCGAGCATTAGATGTGCTGTCATTGCATTTCTGGTTGTACTCAACGCCCAAATGTGTAGGTGTTCGATGCTTTTTACACCGGGGATCTGAAGAATCCGCTTTTCTACCACGGTGATGTCGATGCCCTCAGGAACCCCGTCCAAACTCAACCGAAAACTCTGCCTAAAAATATTTATCGTTCCAACCAGAATTACCAAGCAAACGAGCACTCCCAGAATGGGGTCGATTATTTCGATGCCCGTATAGGTAATCAACAGTCCTCCAATCAAAACCGCCAAACTGACTCCTGCATCGGCAGCCATGTGTAAGAAGGCCGATCGAGAATTGAGTTCGCTGTTCCTCATAAAAAGCAGGGCGGTCAATGTATTTATTACGCAACCTATTCCAGCAACCCAACTTACCGTAATTCCGCTGGTGGCCTCGGGGTGGGAGAATCGCACATAGGCTTCGTGTCCCATGGAACTAATGGCAATAAACAATAAGATACAATTGGCAAGGGATGCAAGAATTGTAGCCTTAGAAAAACCGTATGTATAAATATTTGTGGGTTGTTTTGCAGCCATCGTAAAAGCCACCAAACTAATTACCAAGCCGGCTACGTCGCCTAAGTTGTGCCAAGCATCAGCCAGCAACGATAAACTGTTAATTTTCATTCCGTAGCCAAACTCAACAGCCACGAAAGTGAGATTTAATGCAATTCCCCAAAGGTATTTTGGGCCTATATTTTCTTGTGTTGCGCTATGACTGTGATTGTGCATAGTTTGAATGGGGGAAATTAGCGATTTAATATGGGTTTACATTGCATGAGCCCTGGGACCAAATAGATTTTCCCAGTTTTGATTTCCTGACATCTAAATCGCGTCCTCATTTTTTCTAGTTTGATGAATCGTCTGCCATCCTGCGTTTCGAAAATTTCTTTCAAAGGTATTTCTTCCACGAGCATGTGCTCCTTTGATGCATCATAGTTTCTTAAGGTGCGAACCAAATTGGCATCGGTACAACTGCTCGCTTTGGGGTTTTTTAGGTATCGATTCAGGGCTGAATGAACGTCGTTAGGCAAAATATTTTGTTGAATAATGGGTGTGCTCACCACTTGGAATTCTCGTTTCCATTCTACTCCATGGGGCGGTACGCGGGGGCCAGATTTTTCAAAGTTGACCAAGTGCGCAACCTCATGCATGAATGTAATGAGAAACGCAAACGGGTTTAAGTCACGATTAATCGAGATTCGATGGCTACTTTCGGATGTGGGGGGTCTATAATCACCCAGTTTGGTTAATCGAGGGTTTTTTATGCGCAATTGAATCTTGTGGTGCGACATCAAGTTGGCGGCATAGTGTTCACTACCGCTGGGCAAGTACTTTTGAAGTACGGGTATGAGTTGCTCCTTGTTCAATACTTACATTGCTATTTTTGGGTGGTGATAAACGAACCCCTCGTGTTAGTTTAGTTTCTTAATTGCGCGCTCAGCCAATTCCAAGCCAATAGACAGTGAGCTTGTTGCTGCTGGACTGGGGGCATTCAGTACATGAATAAATGAGGTAGATTCTTGGATGTAAAAATCATCAATCAGCCCGCCTTCTTTATCGCAAGCTTGCGCCCTAACACCTGCACCCGCTGGAATTAAATCGTCTTCAGTGATGGATGGAACCAACTGTTGCAACGCTTTTACAAAGGCAGGCTTGAAATAGGAGCGATGGTATTCGCCGAGTCCGGTTTTCCAGTATTTGCTTGCCACTTTCCGGAAGCCAGCGAAAGAAATTGCATCCCAGAATTCGCTCCACTTGAAATCAGTTTTTTTATACCCTTCTCTTTGAAACGCAAAAACAGCATTGGGCCCCGCTTCAATTTCTCCGCCAATTCTCCGTGTAAAATGAACCCCCAAGAAGGGGAAGTTGGGATCAGGCACGGGGTAGATTAGGTTTTTTACTAAGTGGGCTTTTTCGGGTTTGATAGCGTAATACTCCCCGCGGAACGGGAGGATTTTCATGTTCAGTTTTTCTCCAGCCATGGCGGCAACTTTGTCGCAATATAGACCGGCACAATTGATGACCAATCGGGCTTCAAATCTTTCTGTGTCCGTGTGAACAACTGCCCCATGCTCTCCTCCAACAATGGCCTGAATTTTTGAATTTAGGATAATGTTTCCGTTGGTGTTTAGTGTTATATTTTCGGCCAATTTTATTGCAACTTGTTTGTAGTCTACGATACCCGTTTGGGGTACAAATACGCCTTTGATTCCTGTGCAATTGGGTTCGTATTGTTTGATTTCGTCTGTTGACAAAAATCGCAATCCCGACAAGCCATTTTGAATTCCTCTTTGGTATAAGGCTTCCAATCCTGCGATCTCTTCTGGTTTGATGGCAACGATGATTTTACCACATAGCTCGTATTCGATATTTTGCGCTTTGCAGAATTCAATCAACATGTCATATCCGCGAAGACAATTTTGCGCCTTCAAACTGCCGGGTTTGTAATAAATTCCGGAGTGAATAACGCCACTGTTGTTTCCTGTTTGATGTTTGGCAACGGCGTTTTCCTTCTCTAAAATGGTTACGGTTAAATTGGGGTTGAGTTGTAAAAGTTGGTAGGCGGTGGACAGTCCTACGATGCCTCCGCCAATGATAATGATATCGGTTTTCATTGCTAGTTCAACAAAGTTACGATTCCTGTTTCATGAATGGAACATTGATTAGCGCATCGCCAATCAAACATTGTGCACATTTTAAGGGCTTACAATACAATTGATGCTGCGCAATTAGGGATTGACTCCATTCTGCATTCGATTTGGTTGGCTTGCAACGGTGAAAGGTCGACATTTTTTTAGTGGTTGTATTGGTTTCCGATGGGATCGCAGATCGTAATTGCTCTGCCGCCATTTGGAATTCAGGTTTATGGGTCTCTTTGGCTAGCGTGTTCCAGAGTGGAATCAATCCGTTAAGGATAACCTTTTTTGCGTGTTCCTGGCCATTGTTTGGGTTGTGCTTTTCAGATTGTTTATTCAATTCGTAGTGTTTGTCCCAATACTCGCAGAGGTTGGATTGAAAGCCCTTTTTGGTAATGGCATCAATAGTCTCTTGATTGGGTGGGTTGAAAAATTGCGACAATTCTCCTTTGATCTGAAATAGCCAACTGCCAAATTGAGCCAGCCGTATCGGTGCAAAAGAGGGGGGTCTAACTTGCCGGTTATTCCATTGCAAATAATCCATTGGATTGACATCGAATTTAAGGACTTGGTACTGATAAGTTGTGTTCAGCGATTCTGTGTATGCGTCGTGATCTTTTATTGCCAGTAGACCACTCGTTCCCAGCAGGTAGGCGATGATTTCGATTTCTGATTTTGCCCGTAAAATGAGCGATTTTTTTATGGTTTTACAGAGATCGATGCAGTTATGTTGGTTTGCTTTGCCGATCCAGGCCGACATAAAAGCGTATAGAGCCGTGAGCCACCAATCTTGATTGAGTTGACTGTGCGCATCAATCAGACATTCCATTTTCCCATTGGTTCTTTGAATCAATGCGCGGCTCAATTGTTGGGTTAGTAGTTTTTCTGGAAGTGCCGTGATTTGTTGCGCGCAAGGAAGCGATGGCAATAAATGGAATTGGGTTAAGTTAAGTTTTGACACCCTTGATTTAATCGATAGGCAAGGGATGGGGTCATTGCCTTGCGTGAAACAAGGGCGATCATTTTGCCAAACAACGTGGAGGATTACGCCATTGTATCGGGGGTCTGTGTGGTGTTGGTGGAAATACCAATCGCTGGCCTTAATATGAATTTCTATCGCACCAAAACAATGAATTCCGTTGATGACAACCTCGGCGTTGAGGAAGTCTGGCCCATTTTGGTTATTCCATTCTCCTTGATTAATAATTTGCAGTGGCTGGCCATTGTCTGTGGCTAAATACTGGGGTTGAAAAGCCAATTTCTCCCAAATGCGTTGCAATCCAAACTCTTTCACGGCTCAAAGATGGTAGTGCGTTTTGTGAAATAAAAACAGGTTTGGTTTCTTTGGTGATCTTTTCAAAACGCCAATTTTGTATTGGAAATAATGCAACGACTTCAGTATTTTACATCATCTTGCATTAATTTTGTTTTCCAGTTCATGAGCATCAAAAAACTATCCATTGTAATCCCAGCTTACAACGAAGCAAAGACGATACATCGTATTTTAAATAAGGTGATAGAGGTATCGCTGATTGATGGCATTGAGAAAGAGATCATTGTAGTCAATGATTGCAGTACAGATGATACAGATGTTGTTTTAGCGCAATATGCAACCGATCATCCTCAGTTGGGGTTGCAGATTTTTCATCATGAAATAAACAAAGGGAAGGGTGCAGCACTTCATACCGGTATTGCCCAAGCAACGGGTGATGTCTTGATTATTCAAGATGCCGATTTAGAATACGATCCAAATGAATTTAATATTCTTTTGAAGCCCATTGTGGATGGGTTTGCGGATGTTGTTTATGGGAGTCGTTTTACAGGTGGAAAACCTCATCGAATTCTGTTTTTTTGGCATTCTTTGGGCAATAAAATGCTTACTTTTATGAGCAATGCCACTACAAATCTAAATCTAACAGATATGGAAACATGTTATAAAATGTTCCGGACGGAGATGATTCAAGGTTTGACGTTAAAGGAGAAGCGATTTGGTTTTGAGCCGGAGGTGACAGCTAAAATTGCAAGAGTTGAAGGCGCGAGAATTTATGAAGTGGGAATCAGTTATTACGGCCGGACCTTTGCCGAGGGCAAGAAAATTGGTTGGAAAGATGGTTTTAGGGCGATTTATTGCATTTTGAAATACGGGTTATTTAAATAGAAAATGGGGAATCAAGACAATTTTAAAGAGTTTGATTTTGAGGGTGAAGAGAACCTAAGGGCAATCGCAGAGGCGGATAAATTTAATGAGTGGATGTACCAACAGGTTGTTCCACATTGTAAGGGTAAGATTTTAGAGATTGGCAGCGGAATTGGCAATATTTCTTATTTTTTTGATCGAGATGGGATGGATATTGATTTAAGCGATATCCGTGAACAGTATAGGTCGTATTTGAAAAAGTCTTTCGAAAAACAAGCGGTATTAGATATGGATATTGTGGCGGTGTCATTTGAAGAAATACATGGGGATAAACTAGGTGCGTACGATGCCGTGTTTGCATTAAATGTGGTGGAGCATATCAAAGAAGATAAATTGGCGATTGAGAACATGATTAAGTTATTGAAGCCGGGTGGTAAGATTATAATTTTGGTTCCCGCTTATCAATGGCTATACAATGGATTTGATGTGGCTTTGGAGCATTTTAAACGATATACCAAGAGTCGTTTGTTGGGTATTTTTCCAACTACGGGAGCAAAATTGATACGTTCATGGTACTTCAATTTCGCGGGAATCTTTGGATGGTTTTTGGTGGGTTCTGTATTGAAGAAAAAATTGATTCCAGAATCGAATATGAAATTGTACAATAGGCTTACACCCATTTTCAAAATAGCCGACAAGGTTGTGTTGAATAAAATGGGATTGAGTGTAATTGCGGTATATCAAAAAGATTAATCTGTTGATATGGATTAAATTCCGATTCCAATTCATTTGTTTTGCAGTGTATGACGAACTCCGAGATTAATACAGAATCAAGCGTAAATCGTTATATGAAGCTGCAATGGCTGGTCTTTGGTATCTTTTTTATCGCATTGATTGGCGGATTGCTTTGTATTGATACTGGCCATGAGTGGGGAGATGATTTCATCTTGTACTTGCATCAAGCGCGATGTTGGGTTCGAGGCGGTATGCAAGAGTTGGCAATTTCAAATCAAGCCTGTATGGACCAATCGGATGGTGTAATCGGTCCGTATTTGTATCCACAAGGATTCCCTGTTTTAATGAGTTTTCCAATGCGAGGCATCGATTTTTGGGGTTTCATAGGACTGAAGGTTTTTAATTACGCCATTTTTTTGCTTTGTATGGTCGCCGTTTATCGGTGGCTGAGAATATTGTTTGATGATGCAAAAGGTCCAATATTGTTGTCGTTGATTCTAATTGTGTGGCATCCAAAAATTTGGGAAGCCGCCAATCGACTCACATCGGATTTGTGGTTTACGGGACTAGTGGGTGTTTTCATGTTTTTGCTCTACTCGGGATGGAGAAATAACATGGCCAAGAATTTAACGTTGGGGCTGTTGGTTTTTATGGCAACCTCAACGCGTACCAATGGTGTTTTTCTTGTAGTGCCTTGGGTATTGCTGATTTGGCAAGAAAATCCAAAATTTCAGGGGGGTTTGCGTGCGAGTGGAAATTTGTTATTGGTAATAGTCTTAGGCGGTTTGTGCGGACTGCTGGCTTTGAAAAACGACCTTGGACATGGGCCAGTTTACATAGATATGCTTAAGTCTGTGACCCCTTCTCAGGTTTTATCGAATGTTGGTTTGTATCTCAAAATGATTGGGACCTATCCATTTTGGCACGTTGCCACTATCCTTGAAGTTGTTTTGGGTGCTTGGTCAACTACGATTTTAGCGATGTTGTTTTGGGCGATAATTTTATTGGCCATCGTAAAGCGGGGTTGGCAGTTGCTTCCAATTTTGGCCTTTGTGGGAGTGAATTTGGCACTCTTTTGCGCTTGGCCCAGTCTTCAGGGTGTGCGATTACTTTTTGTCATATTTCCGATGCTAGCCGTATTAATTGTGGTGGGGTTAATGGAATTGTGGCGGATGAAAGGCCCTTCTTTTCATAGGGGATTGAAATTTGGGTGTTTGCGAAAATCATCCAGCTGGGCAATCGGGCTATCAGCAATTTTATTAATACAAGGGTTGGCAACGAGCGTACATTATGTTTTCGAGGATACCAATCAAGCATTTTCAAAAGAGGTGAATGAAGTGTATTCATTTGTTGAGTCTTCTGTGAAACCGAATGAACGTATCTCTTTTCACAAACCTAGATTGATGCGATATGTAACGGGAGCCGAGGTTTTCAAAGTGGCCACGGATATACCCCTAAATGAATCGGATGAAGTTGGTGAGAATAAAAGATTTGACTTAGAGTCCGCTATAAATCAGCTAAAAGCCAAGCAAATTGATTATTGGATTTTGCCAAGGCAGCCAAGAGTAAGAAGAATAGATCTTCCCGTGGCATTCAAAAATCAAGGGTTTGTGATCTATTCAATCAAATAACGACGGTATATTTTGATGCTTACCAGGGTTCCTTGGGCTAATACGTGAGTGGATTTATGGCCATTGATTTCAAATCTTCTATAGGAATTCGAATGAATTTCCCGGAATTGCCAACCATCCACAGGTAATTTTCGCTAAAAACACAGGCATTGTAAGATCCGTTAAATTCCAGTCCGCTTTTAAGGGTTTGCTTTGGGATATTTAACCAATTAATTCCGTTATCAAATGAGATATCGCTGCCATTGGTTCCTGTACAAATCGCAATTCTTTGGAAAGTTTTTATGCGTAAACTTTCATGTATGCCCGGAGTTAAGGGTCTTGCACGGCTAATGCAAACGCCACTGCGATACCCTCCTGTATTTCCTTGCGTTCCATGTGCGCCCGACCATTTTAGGCCAAAATTGTTTGTAGTGGAATGTGCAGAGGCCCTCGTGCAACTGTCTGGTACGGTGTAATTGCCACCCACGGCCAACATATTGCCTGCATCGGACAAGCACATGCCGTAAACACCCGAGCCGGCGCCCCCATCAAATGGCAGAGAAATACTTTCGTTTGAGACTATACGAGGTTGGTTTGTCGATAAGTGGACGCGTTTGTTTTGTTTGATGGTACTCTGTTTTTGGTTTTTGAATTTCACAATATGATAACTCGGGTTGATGCCACCACCAGCAAATCCGACCGTTAGACTTTTAAATTGGGGTGGTTCAGTTTGTGTGTGGACGTCATTTGTTTCCGATGTGTCATTTTTTTTGGAGCTGGCATTCTTTTTTGGGGCGGTGACCTTGCTTTCGATTATCACAAGTGAGGTACCACTGGCAGCAAAGAACGATTCCAAGCTATCAAGGGGTAGATTCCAATCGCCAACGGGGAGCGGGTTCCAACTGTTTCCAAAGTCGATAGTGTAAAGGGCGGCGAAGAGCTTTTTTTTGGCAATGTTTGGATCTTGAGATTTAGTTTTGTGCTTCAATTTCTTGATGAGCACAAATTGGTTTCTGTTGCCGTTTACCTCAACGATTATTGATTCTGGAATGATCGGGTCGCCGAGTACCATGCCAACCCCGGTCTTTGAATCTATTTCCAAAGCATCTAAAAATATGTCTTTTCTGAAATCCGTATAAACGATCGTCCAGATTTCCCCCCCATCGATGGTTTTTAAAATTACTGCAGAATCACCGGCACTCATAATTACGGCTTCTTTGTCGTTTTTTGCCCAAATGTCGCGATAGTCTTTGCGTTGTAAGGAAATTGGAGCATCGGAAACGCGGTTGTAATTTTCAACAGTTTGATTGCCATAGGGAAGAAAATAGGCCAATTTGGTGTTGGTTGCCCGCGGAGAAATCGTATCGAAATTCCGACCTCCATCGGTTGTGCGAATCACGGTGCCTTTACTGCCCGAAAACCATGCAATGGAATCATTGAGAACAAATAGTCCGCGGTAATGAGCAGGTTTAATCGGTTTTGTGGGATTGTCATGTGCAAATAGATTCGAGGAAATATTGATGCATAATGTCAATGCTATGTAAAAAATACCTTTCAATAAAATGTGTATTATTTTTCGAAAAAAAATGTGCAAATAACTTATAATCACTTGTTTTTGTGAAGTCTGTGGTAGAAATTCGGTGTAAAATTAATATATGCCTATGGAAGAAACTACTACAAAAATTTTATTTACATCAGACAGTACCCAAAATCAACAAACAATATGCGATGCTATTCTCTCGGTAGCGCGCAGATTCAAAGGCGAATTGATTTGGTTGCAGAATGCTGCCAATGCCGGAATCACGCAAGCCCTTGTGGATGATCTCAAGAAGCGTGCGTACCGAGATTTGACAATCTCTGAAAAGTTGGGAGAATTTTGGTCAACAACATCCAAATCAGCAAACGATAGTCGTGTAGAAATGACATTCGTATTTGCAGCGCCGAAAGTACCGGGATTTATGGGTGGTGGTATGGCTGCTTGTGTGAGCAAGTTCAAAAATCCCTTGATTTATTTTAATCCGAGTACACCTTGGGTTGAACCACGCAACGTTTTGATGTTGTTGGATTCTCATTCGGACTCACGTCAGAAATTTTACCGTGTATCTGTACTGGCTAAAATGTTTGGTGCCAAAGTGCATGTATTGTCGTTATCATCAGACAAGGACAATGAAACGGTAAGGTATCTAAATGCGTATTCTGGACAGGGTTTTGACTACATGATAAAGAAGGGAATTCCCACCAATGAATTGGACCCTAAGGAGGGCGTTGATATGGTTTCCACAGTTTTGGAGGAGGTTGGAAAAATTCAAGATTGTTGGGTTTCTTCGATGAATGTGACCGATGGTGTTGGATTTATGAAGTCGGGACCATTTCAGTATTATTGTGCTCAATTGCAAGTCCCATTGATGGCATGCGCGGTGCAGGAAATTGTGGGAAGCGGCGGTTCTGGGTTATGATGTAAATATTAGATCGAGCAATGAGGGGCGGCCTTTGGCCGCCCCTCATTTTTTATTTTGAATTTGCGTATTCATTCACATTCTTAACTGAAAGCATACATTTTTGATTGATGTGGAATACTTGCGTTGACCAAATCCATTAGATGACCGAAATTGCATCATTATGTTTACGTCGGTAAGAACGATCCAAGAGTATGTTTCCGCTGGTGAAACCCCCGAGATTTTGTTTTGGGTGGGTTGCGCGGGTAGTTATGACGAAAGGGCTCAGCGAGTGAGTCGGGCCTTCGCAAACATTTTGACCCAAGCCGGAGTGAAATTCGCCATTTTGGGCGCGGAAGAAGGTTGCACTGGCGATCCGGCAAAGCGGGCGGGGAATGAGTTTTTGTTCCAAATGCAAGCGATGCAAAATATCGAAGTTCTCAATGGATACGGGGTGAAACGCATCGTAACGGCATGCCCTCACTGTTTCAATACTTTGAAAAATGAATATCCAAATTTGGGTGGGAATTATGAAGTGATACATCACACGCAACTGATCAACGAATTGCTGACTGATGGCAGAATCGCGATTGAAGGTGGGGCTTATCAGGGTAAGAAAATTACCTATCACGACAGCTGTTATTTGGGACGGGCCAACGGGATTTTTGAGGCGCCGCGTATGGTGATGGACCGCTTGGATGTTGATCTTGTTGAGATGAAACGATGCAAAACCAATGGTTTTTGTTGTGGAGCCGGGGGCGCGCAAATGTTTAAGGAAGCCGAAAAAGGGAATCAAGAAGTTAATGTAAATCGGACTGAGGAAGCATTGGGAACCGGGGCGGAAATCATTGCTGTAAATTGTCCTTTTTGTAATACGATGATGCGCGATGGAACCAAGCATTTTGAAAAAGAGGATCAAGTACAGGTGTTGGATATTGCCGAAATTGTGAATGGTTCTTTAAAATCGTGATGACCTCCATTCTGCGAAATTCATTGAATGCCATCAAATTGCCCGATTCCTCCCGGGTTTGGTTGTTTGGTGCACAACGAATTTTAACAGAGATAGAAGAAATATCAATTCATAGGCGATTGTTAGATTTTATTGCTGGGTGGCAAGCCCATGGAAAGGATCTGACTGCGGATTTTTGCATAATACATCGATGTGTTTTGGTGGTGGTGGTAGATGAATCTAAAGAGGCACCGAGTGGTTGTAGCATCGACAAGGTATTTCATTTGTTACAATCGCAAAAGGAAAAATTTGGTTTGGATTTTTTCCACCGGACCTTGGTATGGATTTTCAAAGGCGAAGATATTTGTATTTTAAATAAACAAGAGATTCAAGCGGGGTTGGATTGTGGTGAAATTACAGACAATACAATGACTGTTAATATGCTTGCCAATAACTTGGGAGATGTTAAAATGAATGGTTTAAGACTCACGCTAGGGGATTCTTGGATTGCCCCAAAATTGAAATTTACACATGAAGGATAAACGTATATTAACATTGTTTTTAACCATTTTTATTGACCTTTTGGGCTTTGGCGTGGTGATTCCCATTCTGCCCAATTTGGCTAAGAGTTTGGCTTCGGGGTCGGCCCTGCCATTCAATCCTGATGTTGCGGTAGGGGTTGTTGTGGGCTCGTTTTCTATCATTCAATTTCTATTCGCCCCCATTTTTGGATCGTTGTCTGATCGTATCGGCCGGAGGCCGATACTTTTGGTGAGTATCCTCTTCAATATTGTTGGATATATATTGTTTGGTCTGAGTTCTAGCTTTGTTTTTCTTTTGTTGGCGAGGGTTGTTTCGGGATTTGGGAGCGCTAACATTGCTGCAGCACAAGCCTACATCGCCGATATTACGCCACCGCAGGATCGTGCAAAACGAATGGGAATTATCGGCGCTGCCTTTGGTTTGGGTTTCGTTTTTGGTCCGCCCATTGGTGGTTGGTTGTACCACGCCGGGGGTGAAAATGGATTGCGTTGGGTGGGGTTCTTTACAGCTGCGCTGTGTGGTCTTAACTTTCTCCTTGCTTGGTTTATGTTGCCCGAGAGTTTGGAGTCTAAGTCTGTCCACAAACGCAAAGTGTCTGACACATTTAAGGGATTGGTTACTGTTTGGCGTTTGGATGTGATTGGGGAGTTGTTCGTAATCAATTTTATTTACATCGCTGCCTTTAGTATGATGTATGGAAGTTCTAGCGTGTTGTGGAAGGAAAAGTACTTATTGACACCGGCTGGGATTGGAAATATTTTTGGTTTCATTGGAATTTGTGGGGCTATCGTTCAAGGCGGACTGATTGGTGTATTCACCAAACGAGTGGGTGTCCGCAGGATGCTGTTATGGGGCTGTCCAGCCATTGCGATGGGCCTGATGATTATTCCATTGCCCGAGGTGGGAAATACATTTTATGTGGTTCAGGCCATTTCCATTGTATTGCTTTCTTTGGGTAACGGAATGATGATGCCTGCAATTAATTCATTGGTCAGCAGAAATACACCCCCAGAATCACAAGGTAAAATGCTAGGTTTATTGCAAAGCACGAGTTCTTTGGCACGGGCGTTTGGGCCATTTATTGCCATGGTTTTGTATCACCAGTTTGTAAGTTTGCCCTATTTAGTAGGTGGGGGTTTGATGTTAGTTGCATTCTTCTTCTCGTTATTACTGAGTAAAACATTAAGAGTAAGCGATCCAGATCCTGTTCCAAATCCAAGTAAGGGGTAATCGGTTTTTACGTTAACTTGCCTAGGTATGATATCCAAGCCACTGAGAATATTGCATCTAAATGCTTCTTCCTCGGGTGGGGCGTTTGTTGCTGCGCAGCGACTCAATGAGGCACTGAATGGATTGGAAGGTGTTGATAGTGAACATTGGGTTTTTGATGGCGGTGAAGGTGAATATTACTTATGGGCCAATACTTGGTTAAAGAAAAAATGGGCTTTTGGCTTGCATGCTTTAGAGAAGCTTGATTTTTTGCGTTTTGAAGCAAATAAAATTATCCGATTTGCATTTAGTCATGGTAAAACGGGTTTAAACATTTCTAATTGGCAGGCGGTAATTGATGCAGATGTTATCCATCTCCATTGGATCAATAAAGGTTTCGTGAGCTTGAATGGTCTGGGAGATCTCATGGGCCTTGGTAAGAAAATCGTATGGACATGTCACGATATGTGGCCTTTTACTGGGGGTTGTTATCATCCCCGGGGCTGTGATCACTTTACGCGGAATTGTGGCGATTGTCAGTATTTGAAATCTCCAAAATCTAATGATTTGTCAAGCCGAGTATTTGAGGCCAAAAGAATTGCCTTTTCTGCCGCTGGAAATCAATTGCAATTTGTTACTCCAAGTGAGTGGCTTAAAAATCAAGCAGACAAAAGTGGAATTGTGCGGGATTATATAGAACAAAGGGGTCAAATACAAGCCAATGGCAGGCAGACGTTAAAAAGTGAATCGGGGTTGGCAATGCCTGAAATCAAAGTGATACCCAATCCCATCGATACAAACTATTTTAAGCCTTTGGATATAGTGGCGGAATATCCACCCATAGAATTTGATATTTCTAGCCAGACAAAGCCCTTTGTTTTGATGTTTGCAGCTGCGAATTTGGGAAATCCTGCCAAAGGTTTCGCAGAGTTTAGGTTGGTTTGTAACGGGTTGGTCGATCGCGGCTTTACAAATATTTATGCTCTGGTAGTGGGGGATAATCGACTTCCTCAGCGTGATTTGGGGTTGAAATGTGCTGTGAAAGAACTTGGGTTTATATCTGATGCCAAGCAAATGCGAGATGCGTATTGGCAATCTGATATTTATGTAACTACATCGCACGAAGAGAACTTGCCAACCACAATTATGGAGAGTTTAAGCTGCGGGAAACCGGTGGCGGCTTTTGCGGTAGGGGGGATACCAGAAATGATTGTTGCGAGTGGGGAGCATCAAACGGGATGGTTGGCTGATAAATTGGATGTGGAGTCATTGATTAAAGGAATCGCAACGTACATTGAAATGAATGCAGCCCAGAGATTAAAAATGCAAATGGCGAGTAGAAAAGCGGCCGTTCTGAATTATAGTTCAGTAACAATTGCTCAACGCTATTTGATGGTTTACAGGGGTTTGATTATTTGCTAAACAAAAAAGCCAGACCCGAAGGTTTGGCTCATTTGCTGTTGGATTATTTTGGCTATCAATCCACGTTATCGTGCAAGTGGCGATTCGGTTTTACCGTTAAATCGCGCGCATTGGTAGGGTCTTCCTCACCAATGGTGATTTTGCTCACTAGTTGTGATTGGCTATGGGGCGCGGCTTCGAGATTGATTCCTCGTCTCATGTATGCTGGAACATCAATGTCGCTATCGAGTAAATTCTCCCTATAGTTTCTGCCGTTTTCCAAGTGGGTGTCACGAAAAACCTGCGCCATAGTGTCTTCAATTGGATCTTCCGCGGTAAATGGCTTCGGAGTAACATCAATGGGATTCATTGGGTCTTCGTCGCTATCGCTTGTGCCAAAACTACTGGGTACATGGTTCACAACACTGGGGTTTTGCGGGATGCTAAATAGATTGGTTTGTAGGTTTGCATTGTTGGATCCTGCATTGTTCGTTGGGGGTTGATTCCAAGCGTTGTTCGGTTTGCCATTGTTGCCTGCCAATGCCGAACCCGCGGGGTTTGAGTTTCCGCCTTGGAATCCGCCGTTACTGTATGCGGGGCGGTCATTTAAATTCGGATTTCCACCGTTGAATCCGTAGGGATTTTGAACAGGTATCGCGGGGGTCATTGGCGTTGCATTTATTGGGGATTGCTGCTGATTGCTCGAAAATTCAACATTTACATTTTCGCGGGCTTCAAAACCGGTAGCAATAACTGTGATTGCAATGTCCTCACCGAGACTGTCGTCTTTGGTGATACCCATTTTTAGGTGAGCTGTATTGCCTGCCTCTTCTTGAAGGTATTTTTTCACTTTTGAGATTTCACTCATTACGGGTTCTTTATGGCCGTAGGTGAAATTGACAAGCAAATGTTGCGCACCTTGGATTCTTGTATTGTCTAGCAGAGGACTGTCTAGCGCCATCCGAACGGCATTTTCGGCGCGATTCTCCCCAGTTGCAATTCCCGTTCCCATAATGGCTCTTCCACTGTCTCTCATGGCGGTTTGCACATCCATAAAATCTACGTTGATCTGACCGGGTTTGGTGATAATTTCGGCAATTCCACGCGCTGCGGTGCACAGAATGTCATCTGCTTTGGAGAAGGCTTGGGTAATGGTTAAATCGCCGTACATATCAACGATGCGATCGTTGCGAATTGTTAACAAGGCATCTACATGCGGACGCAATTTTTCTAAACCTTCGCGGGCTTGACCAATCCTTTGCGGACCTTCGTCTTCAAAGGGTAGGGTTACGATACCCACGGTGAGGATATTTAGTTCCTTTGCGATTTTCGCAATTACTGGGGCGGCACCTGTTCCTGTACCACCGCCCATGCCCGCTGTGATAAATACCATTTTGGTGTTGTCCTCCATGATTTGGCGAATTTGTGCCATGTTTTCCATGGCGGCCTTTTCACCCATGTCGGGCATCGATCCGGCACCCAAACCTTCCGTGAGTTGGGCCCCTAATTGCAAACGATTTGGGATTGGGCTGCTATGGAGCGATTGTAAGTCTGTGTTACATATATAAAAATCAACACCTTCAATGCCATGGCGGTACATGTGGTTTACGGCATTGCTACCACCACCGCCCACTCCTATGACTTTAATGAGGTTGCCTCGTACTTTGTTTACTGCGGGTTCAAATCCTGGCATAATCATCCTGTTTAATATCTATGTTTTGGTTATTCCTGGAAGTCCTCACCATCTTGCATCCAATTCTTGAGGTCTTTGATGATGCCCCAGGCACCAGGGAAAATGCTTAATTTGTCTTTGCCTCGGGCTTCAGGGGTGTTTCCAATATCCAACTGGCGTGATTGGGGCACTTCAGCGACTACATCGTCAAGAAAACCATCATGACTAGAAACAGGGCTTTCTTGCTTCACGATAAATTCGTTATTCAAATGGATGGCTTCGCTCTTGGCTGCCAATTCAAATCCTTTCAACACCAAACCAATACTGGTGGCATACATCGGGTTGCGCACTTCGTCGATCATGGCCTTGCCCAAACGATGCCCAGGCGAACCAATGTGTACCTCTAATCCAATGAAATAGTTGAACAATTGCGTAATGTCTTTCATCGATGATCCACCACCGGTTAATACGATGCCGCCGGCCAATTTGTGTCTAATGCCCGATACCACGATTTCGAAATCCACCTTCTGAATGATGTCTTCCACACGGGCACGAATTACCTGAGAAATGGCATACAATGAAATTTCTTTTGGTGCTCTACCTGGCAATCCTGGAACAACCACAACTTCGTTTTTCATTGCTTCGGTTGGGAAGCAGCTGCCGTAGTTTACTTTTACAAATTCGGCTTGATCCTTAAGAATACCGAAGGCTTCTTGTAAATCTTTGGTTATGCGATCACCACCGATTGGGATGATTGCGGTATGACGGATCGCTCCATCGTCGAAAATACAAATATCGGTTGTACCACCACCAATGTCGATCAAAGCAACACCGGCTTCCATTTCTGGCTCGCTCAATACGGCTGCGGCAGAGGCTACGGGTTCTACAATCAAATCGGCGATTTCAAGGCCTGCTCTGCGAACCGCCATAAATATGGTTTTTGCGGCAGAAGTTTCACCGGTGATGATGTGGTAATTGCATTCTACACGCACACCAACTCTACCCACGGGGTCTTTGATGCCTTCTTCACCATCGATGCGATACTCCTGAGGAAGTACATGTAGAATTTCCAATCCCGGCGATAAGGCCAAGTTTTCCATTTCTACTTCCAATTTGTACAATTCGTCCTCAGTGATTTCCACATCCCACTGCTTGCGGCTCAAAGTTCCGCGGTGCTGTAGGCTTTTGATGTGGTGTCCTGCGATACCTACAAATACGGTTTTCACTTGTACTTGACTTTGTTTGATTGCATCTTCTACGGCAGATTGAATTGCTGTCACAGCTTTGGCGACGTTGGCAACCATGCCTCGAGATACGCCACCTTGGCTTGGGGCTTTTCCCATGCCAAGAATGTTTAATTTGCCGTTTTCGGCCATTTGACCCACAATTGCGCACACCTTGGTTGTGCCGATGTCGAGTCCTACGATGATATTGTTATTGATAGCCATATGTATTGATTTAGGGTGTTCTATTAATTGGACTTTTTTGGTTCTGTATGTATGTTTTCTTGGCCAGTGCGCTGACCTACTACCTGATTAAGGTTCGAAATATCTACGCTTTTGTATTGATCCCAGCCAGTGCTTTTAAGGCCTTGATCGTAGAAAAGACGGAGGTTTTCGAACTTTTTGGGCAGGTTTGCGCCGTTGCCTACAACAATGCTATGTCTTCCAACACGGGGAATCAAAATCACGTCGTTGTAATTATCTACATACAATTGTTGAAACTGCGCGTTCCACACACTGTCGGCCGCTACAAACTTGGCCACTTGCATTACATTTCGGGTGATTTCGCCACTCACAATCTTGCCGCCTTCCATTAAAACGGGTATATTTCCGTTGGCCACCATCACATCGCAAAATTTGGTAGATGGGGTATTTGGAATAACCACTCCGTTGCTGTCTAAGTAAAATTGTTGGCCTTTTAGGTTTTGGACAAAAAGAATGGGTGTGCGTTCTTCTACTTTGAGTTTTAACAAGCCGTCTAGTCCTAAATAAACTTCGGCTTTTTTTACGGCGGGAATCTTATTGAGTTGTCCTTCCAGTTTTCTGATATTTACCGCAGCAGCATTTTTTCCGATGGGATTGCCAATGATGGCTTGAACGGAATCGGCGATGATGGTTTTATTTAAGAAAATTGCCTTTCCTTCTGGAAGTATTGTAATTTCCATGGATTCAACGAGGCGGTTTTTGGCGGTATTTGAGATGGACGACCAAAAAATGGCGACTGCGACGAGCAGGATCACCAGGGCGGCGACCATCCATTGGCGTTTATTGAGTGAGTGCATCTATTTTGAGGTATAAGGTGGCAATCGGTTGAACAATTTGGTCTATGTCTCCCGCTCCTAGAATGAGCAGGATTTTGGGTTTTTCGCTTTCAATTTTCTGCAGTGCAGTAAGTGGGTTTACCAAAGTTTTGTTGGGATTGGAAATCATATTGAGGAGCCATTCGCTGGTGATGCCGGGAATGGGTTTTTCGCGGGCAGGATAAATATCCATTAGCCAGATATGATCTAGATTCGACAAGCTGTTGGCAAATCCTTGGGCAAAGTCTTGGGTCCTGGAGAAAAGGTGGGGTTGAAAAATGCCCGTTATAATTTGATTGGGATATAGTGTCCTCACCGAACCAATGATGGCGTTGAGCTCTTCGGGGTGGTGGGCGTAATCGTCAATAACCACGTAGTTTTCCGTTTTGTGAACGTATTCAAATCGGCGTTTTGCTCCTTTGTAACTGGCGATGCCTTTTTGCAGAGTTTCGATGGGGAGGTCCAGAAATCCTTGACAGATGCCAAGCGCGGCGACAGCATTTTGGACGTTGTGATGGCCGGGAAGTCCGCATCGAAAAGGAGCAATTTCTGTTTGATTGTGGGCGAGGGTAAAGCAAAAATCACCTTGATTGATATGTACGTTGTGCGCTTGGTAATTCGCTGATATGTCTAAGCCGTAAGTATGCGTTTTTACGTTCGGCGCAATTGCGATTTTCAAATTCTCTTGGATCATCAAACCGCCATTGGGCTGAATAAGATGGGTGAATTCAATAAAGGCTTGCTCAAAGGCTTCCGGCGTGCCGTAAATGTCTAAATGATCCGGATCGATGGCTGTGATGACCGCCAAATCGGGGTTGAGGCGGTGAAAGCTGCGGTCGAATTCATCGGCCTCGAGGACAATAATTTCTTTGGCTTCGCTGCTGCTGCTGCTTTGATTGTTTGTGTCGCCGGACTGGTGATTGCTCCCGCGGGCTTGGTAATTTACCCCATCTGTTTTGCGCAGGTAATTGGTGTTATAATTTGCGCTAATACCCCCAAGAAATGCGGTAAAATTGATGTTGCATTCATAGAGTAGATGGGCGATTAGCGTAGATGTAGTGGTTTTCCCATGGGTTCCAGCCACTGCGATGCAATAGCCGCCGCGTGCAATTTGTCCCAAGACTTCACTGCGTTTTAAAATGATTGCTTTTTGATCGATGAGCCAAATCCACTGCGCGTGATCTTTGGATATGGCTGGAGTAAGGATGAAAAGCGTATTCTCAATATCGTTTCTCACAGACATTGGAAGCGCTTCCAATTGGTCGTTATAGCTGATGACGGCCCCTTCTCTTTCCAACGCTTTTGTAAGGGGAGTTGGTGTTTTATCGTATCCCATCACCGGCAGACCGATTTGCAGAAAATACCGCGCAATGGCACTCATTCCAATGCCACCAATGCCCAAGAAATAGGCTTGATTGTAATCGCGTATGTTTTGTGCCGGATTCATTTACTTTGCGTTTTCAATTAAACTTGCGATGCGATGGGCGATGGTTTCTGTGGCTTGTGGCTTGGCGATTTGCTTCAGTTTTTCTTGCAGTTCCGTCATTTTTTTCGTATCTGTTATCAGTTCAATGCACGTATTTATAAGGGTTTGAGGCGCTTGTTGATCGGAGATGAGCACCGCGGCATTCAATCCGCTGAGCACTTGGGCATTTTTCGTTTGGTGATCGTCTGTTACATTGGGCGACGGTACCAGAATAGAGGGTTTTCCTACTACTGCAATTTCAGAGATGCTAATGGCACCTGCACGAGAGACTACGAGATTTGCGGCCTGATACGCATCGTCCATATCGTAAATGAAGGGCGCATGAAAAATCCTCGGGGCGTTGGGTGCTAGGAATAAAGCGGGGTTGTTTTCTATGATTTGATGGATTTTCTCGGCATGGGATTTGGCGAAGGGAAGCCCCATTTGCCAGATAATCTGAATATTTGCTTCGGCCAGTTGAACGAGATTGTTAAAGATCGTTTGGTTGATGGTTCTGGCGCCAAGGCTTCCACCGGTGATAAATATCACAGGGAGTTTGGGCTGCAGGCCAAATTTTTGGAGGCAAGCAGCGTGCTCAACATCGGTGGTTTTTCTCTGTTTTAGTCGATCACCCAAATCGATAATATTCTGTCGGACCGGATTCCCTGTAAACTCCCAATTGCCGGCGGGAAAGAACTTCTCCATTTGGGGGAATCCGGTGCAAATGAGTGCGGCTCGACGAGCCACTAGGCGATTGGTTAAGCCTGCAAATCCGTTTTGTTCCTGTAAAATGGTAGTATATCCCATTCTGGAAGCCATAAAACAAATAGGGAGACTCGCATATCCACCAGTCCCTATCACCGCGGTGGGTTGAAATTGTTGCAACAGTTTGCGGGCTTTCCAGAAGCTATGAATTGTTTTGAGCAGTACGATGATATTTCGGGGGGATGCGGATCGTTTGAGCCCTTCGATGGGGAGGCCCGTGATTTCGAAACCTTCTTTGGGGACTTTCTCCATTTCCATTTTGCCGATGGCGCCAACGAATAAGAATTGGGCATCGGGGTATTTGACTTTTAGTGCATTGGCAATGGCAACCGCTGGAAAAATGTGGCCGCCAGTTCCTCCTCCGCTCAAAATGAATTTTGGCGGGTTTTGGGATGGGGTTGTATTTTCTGTTTTGGTTGACATGATACTATCTTTTATACGCCTGCGGTGAGTGCTTCTTGTTGCTGTTGTTTTTCTTCTTGCACGTATTTGGAAATGCCTAGGATGATTCCAAAGCCAATGCTATTCATAAATAAGCTGGTACCTCCCATGCTCACTAGGGGGATGGTAAGGCCGGTAACAGGTAATATACCCACGGCAACACCCATATTTACGAAAGCTTGTAAACTCATTGAGAGTCCCAATCCCATGGCTACGAGCGCGCCGAAGGCGCGCGGACTTTCTACCACGATTTTTAGACATCGAAAAACCAATATCAAAAAGCAACCAGCGACAATTAATCCACCTACAATGCCATATTCCTCAATAATGATGGCAAAAATGAAGTCGGAATAGGGGTGAGGAAGATAATTCCTTTGTGTGCTATTGCCCGGCCCTTTGCCAAAAATACCGCCCTTTGCCACTGCAATTTTTGATTGCAATTGCTGGTAATTGCCTACACCATCGTCTTTTCCTGTAAACGTTTCAATCCGCTTTTTCCAAGTGGGAATACGGTTGCCCTCCATGCCTTCGGTATTGATGTTCAATAGCACCACTACCAAAAGACCAATCGTTACGATACCGCTGACAGTCAATGCTATCAGGTATTTGAAATTTACCCGCCCAATGAACATGAGCAGTCCACAGGTGACAAAAACCACCAAAGAAGTACTTAAATTTTCAGGGGCAATCAGTAAAACAACAATTAATATGTATACGAGCGTTGTCCAAAAGATTTTTGGTGTATCAATATCTTCCTGGTTTTTACTCAAGTATCTCGATATGTACATAACCAATGAGAGTTTGGCCAAATCCGATGGCTGAAACGTAATGCCCAATAACGGGATGGGAATTACCCGCGTTGCGTTGTTGATTTCTGTTCCAATAAACAGTGTGAGTAAAAGCAGTCCGATCGAAATTAAGAGCATGATTTGCGAAAGCCTCGAATAGTATTGGAATGGTATGTGATGGGTTAAATAGAGCAGGGCCAATCCTATCAACAAGAAACCGGTGTGTCGTAAGAAATAGAACTCGGTATTTCCTCCTCTTTTTGAATAAGCAAGAGTGCCGGTTGCGCTGTATACGGCCAAAATGCCTAGCAACGATAGTATGATAACAACAAACCAAATCCATCGGTCGCCTTTAAATCGTGAGGTGAAATTTGACTGCATATTGCTTATTTATTGGAGTTTTTTTTGTTGGCAGAGTGCATTCCTGAGAATAGAAATTATAAATTTCTTACCGCTTCTTTGAACTGTCTGCCACGATCTTCGTAACTGTCGAAAAGGTCAAAGCTGGCACAAGCTGGAGATAATAGGACCACGTCACCCCCTTCTGCCATGCGTGAGGCCACGTGAATGGCTTCTTTGGCGCTGCTGGTGTTGATGATGAGGTCTACATCGCATTGGAAAGCTTGGTGCAATTTGATGTTGTCCAGTCCCAAGCAAATGATGATTTTTACTTTTTCTTTTACCAAAGGTTTAAGATCTGCGTAGTTGTTGCCTTTGTCGATTCCGCCCGCAATCCATATCACCGGACTATCCATGCTTTCGAGGGCATACCAAGCAGAATTGACATTTGTTGCCTTGCTATCATTGATGTATTCCACCCCGCCCACTTTCTGGACAAATTCTAGGCGATGTTCTGCGTTTTGGAAGTTGCCGAAGCTTTCGCGAATACTGTCCTTGCGAACATCCATTAAACTGGCGGCAATCCCTGCGGCCATGCTGTTGTAGGCGTTGTGTTGCCCACGAAGTGTAAATTCTTGCATATCGAGTGTGTAGTTTTCTTTTGAATGAATTTCAATTGTATTGCCTTCGGCGTAAGCGCCTTCGGTAAATTTTTGAGTTAAACTGAATGGAATCGCATGTCCGCCAAACGGATTCCGTGCCATCGCCTCCAAGGAGAGTTCGTTGTCTGCGCAATAGATAAAAAACTGTTTGTTGCTTTGGTTCCTTGCGATGCGCATTTTGCTATCGGCATAGTCTTTCAAGCGATAGTTATATCGATCCAAATGGTCTGGGGTGATGTTGCACAAAATGGCTACATCGCAAGTAAATGTATCGAGGTAGTCGAGCTGAAAACTGCTGATTTCAACTACATAAATGTCGAATGATTGCTGGGCGACCTGTCTAGCCAAGGATCTGCCGATATTTCCCGCCAATCCCACGTTAAGTCCGGCTTGCTGAAGCAAATGATAGGTGAGTAGCGTGGTGGTGGTTTTGCCATTGGTTCCAGTAATGCCTATTATTTTGGCTTGGGTATAGCGATAAGCGAGTTCTAACTCATCAATGATTTCGATGCCTTTTGCTTTGGCGGCTTGAACAATGGGTGCTTTGTCGGGGATGCCTGGGCTTTTTACGATACAATCGGCATTGAGGATTTTCTCATCCGTATGCTTTTCTTGTTCCCAAGCGATATTGTGCAGGTTGAGTTCGTCTTGGTATTTGGTTGCAATTTTTCCGAAATCGGATACGAATACGTCCCAGTTTTGGGCTGCGCCCAAAACTGCGGCCCCCGTACCGCTTTCGCCTGCTCCCAATATGACCAACCTCTTTCTCAACGCAGTTTAATCAATGCAATTGTGGCCAATACTAAAATTATCGTCACCAACCAAAATCTGATTGTGATCTTGCTCTCAGGAATATTCTTCTTTTGAAAGTGGTGGTGTAGAGGCGACATCAAAAATATTCGCTTGCCCTCTCCAAAACGTTTTTTGGTATACTTGAAATAACCTACCTGAAGGATTACCGAGCCGCTTTCGGCCAAGAATACCCCACAAAGGATGGGCAATAACAATTCCATTTTGATAATAATGGCCACGGCGGCAATTGCGCCACCCAAAGCCATCGACCCAGTATCGCCCATAAAGACTTGTGCTGGATATCCGTTGTACCAAAGAAAACCGAGGCATGCACCAATTACGGCCGACATAAAAATTACAACTTCTCCGGAATTCGGTACGTAAATGATGTTTAGGTATTCAGCAATCTTTATGTTTCCAGAAGCATAGGCTAGAATTCCCAAGCCAACCCCTACAATTGCCGTAGTCCCCGCTGCCAAACCATCGATTCCATCGGTGAGATTTACAGCGTTCGTCACCGCCATCGAAATAAAAATGATCACCGGTACATAAACAATCCAAGCATTGTGCGCGCCAGGAATCAACTCGGAATAACTCAAATGGTGTTTTGTGATCGGAAGATTTGTTGTCAGTTCTAGATGGTTGAGGCTATGCGTGTAGTCTATGGTTATTGCAATAATTACCCCCAACATGAGCTGACCAATCAATTTGGTTTTGGCCTTCATGCCTTCTTTGTCTTTCTTGAAAACCTTAATGTAATCGTCGATTAGGCCAATGACGCCCATCCATATAGTACTTACAATCATTACAATAACGTAGGGGTTATTCAGTTTTGCAAATAGGAATGTGGGTATTAGAATACTCAGAATGATAATAATTCCACCCATGGTGGGCGTTCCTTTTTTCTGTATTTGCCCCTCCAAGCCGAGGTCGCGGATGGTCTCCCCAATCTGTTGTTTTTGTAACCATTCGATGATCCGTTTTCCTGCGATCAATGCAATGAGTAAGCTGCTGATACCTGCCAACGCTGCGCGGAATGAGATGTACTTGAAAACACCTGCCCCGGTATAGCCAAGTTTGTCGAGGTGTTCAAAGAGGTAGTATAACATGGTTTAGTTGATTAGCTTGAATGATTCGGAAACAACGACTTTGTCATCAAAGGGATGTTTTACCCCCCGAATGTCTTGATAGGTCTCGTGACCCTTGCCCGCCACCAAAATGATATCGCCGGGATTTGCAAGCATACAAGCCGTTTTGATGGCTTCTTTACGGTCGCTGATTTTTAAAATTTTCTTGTAATGTTGAGGCGGTACGCCCGCTTCCATTTGGTTTGAAATTTCCAATGGGTCTTCCATTCTCGGATTGTCGCTGGTTATAATGACGCGATTGCTCATCTCGGCCGCAATTCTTGCCATTTCTGGACGTTTGGTCTGGTCTCTATTGCCACCACAACCCACAACCGTAATGAGGTTTGCGCTGTTTTTTCGGATGTCGTTGATGGTTTGAATTACATTTTTCAAAGCATCCGGCGTATGTGCGTAATCAACAATGGCGGTGATTCGTTGAGGTCCACGGATGACTTCAAAACGACCATTTACTTTGCCCAAAGCGCTCATTTGAATCGGCAATTCTTCATCGCCATCGTTGAGTAAAAACGCGGTGGCATAAACGGCACAAAGGTTATAGGCGTTAAAACCACCAATCAGGGACGACCAAAACTCTGTGTCATTGAGGTGGATTTGCATGCCGGTGAAATCATGCTCAATTACCTTTACAGTAAAATCAGCCATCTGCTTCATCGCGTAGGTGTATCGCATCGCCTTGGTGTTTTGCAACATTACCATGCCGCTTTTGTCGTCTTTATTAGTGATAGCAATTGCGGTACTCGGCAATCCATCAAAAAACTGTTTCTTCGCTTTGATATAATTGTCGAACGTCTTGTGATAATCCAAATGATCATGGGTGATGTTCGTAAATACGCCTGCGGCAAATGGTACTCCGGCAATTCGCTGCTGGTCTATGGCATGGGAGCTAACTTCCATAAAGCAGTAACTGCAACCGGCATCAGCCATTTGTGCGAGTAATTTATGCAAAGCCACTATATTAGGGGTGGTGTGCGTACTTGGGATGATGGTTTGTTGGATGCGGTTTTCAACCGTTGATACCAATCCGCACCGATTGCCACGAAGAGTAAAAAGGTCAAATAGCAAGGTGCTTACCGAGGTTTTTCCGTTGGTACCTGTTGTGCCCACGATACAAAGGTTCTCGGCTTTGCGGTCGTGAAAGTTGAGGCACATTTCACCCAGTGTGGCGGCTACATTTTCTACAACAACATAACAAACATCAGGGCTCTTTTTTGCTGGCATTTTAGAGCAAAGGATTCCCGTTGCGCCTTTTTCGATGCAGCTTTCGATGAATTCATGGCCATCAACGAGGGTCCCAGATATCGCGGCATAAATGTGTCCGGTTTGAATTTGTCGGCTATCAATTTCTAATCCACAGATGGGTGTCTCTAAATTCCCGTGAATAGCGATAGGCGCTGTTTTGCCCAAAAGTTGACTTATCGTTTTCATTCGATGGGCTTAAGGGTGAGTGAAACGGGAGCGGTGTTTTCGCTGATTTTGGTTTTCGGGACTGGAGATTGCTCGGTAATCCTGCCGTAACCCACATAATTCACTTTAAGGCCTAGGTCGCTTAGGATTTTTAACGCATCGCGAAGTCCCATATCTCTGAGGTCTGGCATAAATCCAGGTGTTATCATTATCGGTTTGAGTTTCAAGGAATGGGCTTCCTTGGCCGATTCGATGTAATTGATATTGGTAATCACACCAGAATCCGCGGGGAGTACCTTGGAGCTAATGCCCAATTCGTTTAAGACCAGTTTTGTTTTTTGTAAATTGCCTTTCAAAATGCCTGGTACCTGTGGAAGACTGGCCACATGCAATGCGGGTTGAACTTTGATATGGGTGCTATAAATGCGATCGCTGATATTTTTGAAAATCGGCGCTGCGATTTGAGCCCCAGAATATTTACCACTTTTGGGGTTGTTTACAACCACTACGATGGTGTATTCGGGATTGTTGGCAGGGAAAAATCCAGCAAAAGAGGCTTGGAATTGTTTGTTGTTTTCTTCATTGTAACCGCCAATCCCCTTGTTAAGCCACGATGTGCCGGTTTTGCCTGCAATTTTGTAATTCTCCGATTTGATTTCTTTTGCCGTTCCATGATCTACCACTTGGACAAGCATGTTTGTTACGGCGGCGGCGGTAGCTGCGCTAAATGCCTTTTCTTTAAGAACGATTGGCTCAATCTTAGAAAGTGTCTGGCCTTCCAAGCGAATTTCCTTTACCATGTAGGGCTGCATCATCTTGCCCTTGTTCGCAATTGTGTTGTACAGCATCAATACTTGTAGGGGCGACAGGTTGCTGGAGTATCCAATGCTCAAAGAAGGTAAACTTGTTCCACTCCATCCGGCTTCGTCAGGCGTAGGAATTGTTGGGCTATTACTACTGGGGATATCGAATTTGGGCTTGGTGTTAAGTCCCAGGTCTAAAATGTGGTTGGTGAATTTTTCGGGATTCTTTTTGTAATGCTGCATCACAAATTTGCTCGTTCCGATATTGGATGAGTATTGAAGGCATTCGCTCAGTGTATAGAACCTCTTTGGTGGCTTTTTTGAATCCGACCAAGGTGTACCGTACCATTTCCATTTTCCCCAATTGTTGTCGATGCTGTCCGTAGGTTTTACATACCCATCTTCCAATAATGCGATGGCAGAAACGACCTTAAAAGTAGATCCTGGCTCGGTAAACTCGCTCACCGCATAGTTCTGGGTTTCGTAATATTTGTTGTCTTCACCGCGCGTTAAGTTGGCCATGGCTTTTATGGCGCCGGTTTTGGTCTCCATCACAATCACACAACCGTGATCTGCCGATTCTGCTTCCAGTCCTTTTTGTAAACTGTATTGTGCGATGTCTTGAATGCGGACATCAAGCGTTGTAACGATGTCTTTTCCATTCACTGGAAGTTGGTTGTTGCCAATTTGGATGGGTCTCCAAATTTGACCGCTCATGCGTTGTTCCATAATTCTGCCATTTTTCCCTCTCAACAGGGTGTCAAAAGCGCCTTCCAATCCTACGCTGGTTTTGTCTTTGATGTATCCGATGGTTCTCTTAGCGAGGTCGCCCATGAAGTACATTCGTTTCCCTTTCTCTTCATACCAAACGCCCCCTTTGAACTTTCCGTAACGTGCGATGGGCCAGGTTTTGATCGCTTTGATTTGTTCATAACCCAGGTCTTTGGCGATTTTGAGATAGCGGGTTTTACGCTCGCGGTGTTTGATTAGGTATTCCTTCCATTCGCCTGCGTTTCTTTCCTGAAACATTTTGGCGCACAACTGAGAGAAACTATCGATTTTGGATAAGAAAATTTTGCTTGTCAGTCCGTCGGCGCGTAAATCAAAAATCACATCGTATTTGGGGACGCTAGTTGCCAGAAGGCTGCCATCATCGGCGTAGATATTGCCTCGCAACGCATCTACTTCCTTGATGCGGGTGTTTTTTTCACTCAATTGCTCCGCGAAAGCCTTGTCGGTTCCCATCTGTAATTTGATGGCTGCAGTGAAAATGGCGACAACAAACACAATAAGTAGGGAAAACACCACGTAGGCACGGACCAAAATGACTTTTCGCGAATTGACTTTAGTCTTGTTCATTGGGCTTCACGAGTTTGATGGGTGGGGTGGTGATTTCTTTTAGTCCGCTGCCTTCCAATCGCTTGCTGAGTTCGCTTTGCTTACTGGCATTGGTAATCTGACTTTCTAGGCTGATGCGTTCGCTATGAAGTTCTTTGAGTTCTTTGGTGAGCTCTTCTTTTCTGCGAATGGCTTTGTTGGCGTGATGCGAATTGTAGATGTAGAATACCATCAATGCAAATCCCACCATAGCAAATTTGATCCAGCGCCACATGGGTATGGCAGTTTCGTTGGCAGTTTGCTGCTCTTCTATGATGGGTTCTCCCGTCACGGTTTGCGGATCAATGTCGGCGTTCAAGAATGGGTTCTCTTCCATGTGTTGCGTACTCCTATTCTCATTTTTGCGCTGCGTGCGCGTTTGTTGCTTTCGATTTCAGCGTCATCTGGGGTGATGGCCGCATTGGGTTGGTTATCAAAGGGTTTGCTGATGTGTCCATACAGGTCGGTATGGCGATTGCCTTCCAAATTCCCCGTTTGAAACAAATGTTTTACGAGTCTGTCTTCCAGGGAGTGGTATGAAATGACGACCAGTTTTCCACCGGGCTTGATGAGGGTTTCGGCATCGTTTAACAGGGCTTCCAAGACTTCCATTTCTTTGTTAACTGCGATGCGAAGGGCTTGGAAAACCTGACTCAAATATTTGGCGGGTGTTTTGCCAGGTGTGCAGGTGGCGATGGCGGCCTTAAATCCTTCGATGGTGGAAATGTCTTTGCTGCCACGGCTCCGAATGATAATATCGGATAGTCGACGGGCATTTGGGATTTCGCCGTATTGTTTAAAAATGTAATTGAGTTCCTTTTCGGAGGAGTTTTGAACGATTTGCGCGGCGGAGATGGGCGTTGATGCCGACATCCGCATGTCCAGTGGGCCGTTAAGGCGATGTGCAAAGCCGCGTTCACCTATATCAATTTGGTGCGATGAAATACCAAGGTCGGCAAGGATCCCATCCACGGGCGAGGCTTTTAAATATTCAAGGTATTGTTTGGTGAATTGGAAATTGTGGTTCACCAAGGTAAATCTTGGGTCTTGTGGTGCGCGGGCGATGGTGTCCTCGTCTTGATCAAAAGAAATGAGTTTGCCCTTGCTGGAGAGTTTTTCTAGTATGGCTTTGCTGTGCCCTCCGCCACCAAAGGTGACGTCTACATAGGTGCCATCTGGGTTGGTTACCAGGGCGTCCACGCTAGGGTGGAGTAGAACGGGGTTGTGATAGTCGTACATAGCAAACAGGTTGCCAACGGCCCGATGCGCTACTTATCCTTGGTTGCGTTGCTGATGAAACAGCTGTGCCAACTGAGACATTTCCGCGGAGTCCACTTTGAGTTCAGATTCGTAGGTGGCTTGATCCCACATCTCGATTTTGTTCCCGTTGGCTACCAGAATAACTTCACCGAGGAGTTCGGCGTATTCCAATAATTTTTTGGGAATCAAGATGCGTTGTGCGCCATCGATCTGAACCAAGTTGGCTCCGTTGGTGAAGATTCGTTTGAACCGACGGATGTCGGGACTCATGAAATCATCCACGGTGTTCAGTTTGGCGGTTTCATCCAGCCAATCTTCCTTGGTGTAGAGCACCAGACACTTTTCAAATCCGCGGTTCACGACGAGCGTATTGCCAACGGCTTCGGGGAACTGTGCCCGAAGTTTGGACGGAATGGAAAGTCTTCCTTTCTCGTCTAGTTTGCAATTGAACTCTCCAATGAATGCGCTCATTCTGTGTTGGTTTTTTCTGTCTGCTAAATAAATATCCAAACTCCCACAATTTCCCACAATCTCCCCTTTTTAATCACTTCTTTTCCACAATGCGCCACAACTTTGGCTTTTGGGTGGAATTTTATGCAAATGGATACTGATTTGACGCTTCAAAAATAGAATAAAAGTATTGAAAAGCAAAGGTTTTACTATGTGTGGGAGAAAGTGGAGTAATTTTTTGCATAAAAATGGATTTTTGGGATTGGGTGGGGATTCTTATCTTTGATTGATGGCATTAAGGTTTCAAGTAGCTTGTTTTCTTGTTGGATTGATGGGGTTATCCACATCACCGGCATGGGGCCAGCCCCATGCCGGTGACTCGCCCTCGCAAAACATGATCGGAATGGGAGTGAATGTTCGACATTTCGGGTATGATGTTTCGCTGTGGCGCGAACATTCCAAAATGCCGCTGGGACCGCAGAAAAAATCACTAAATTTCATCACCGCGCCATTGAATACACGCAATTTTCAATCGATTTCTTTAGGGATAATCAAGGATCCTCGAGAAATAAAAGTGCTCAACGAACGACTTTCGGGCAGCAAGCCATTTGTGATCGAGAAAATCAAACATAGTATTTGCGCCCACATCGGCATCGGAAAAGTGTATGTAATTAGTGAACGTCAAAGTCGTTCCGACCTCGGTTTGCAAATAACCGTTGCGGGTCAAATCCCATTGAATTATTCTTGGCCTTTATATATATGGTGGTATCAACCGGCGCCATTAACGGATGGATATGTCTCAGTGGCCTACGATCCCAAAATACATAATGTGGCTTTGGTGGGTGGTAATGCCAGTTATTCTGAGGGTTTCGCCGATGGATATATTACGCCTGGCGTGGGTGCTTCTATGTCGTTTACAGCCGAATGGGGGAGTTATCGAAATGCCTCCAATAGACTTTCAGTGGGGCTATCGGCCGATAAATTTGTAAAAAATCTGCCCATTTGGCATCGTTCGGAAATGAATCGAAACTTCTTCCCCGCACTATTTGTTACATTTGCTGCCGGATTTGAATCGAAGTCGAAATCAACCCAACGACCTTGATTTTTATCGTCTCCTAAAAAAATAAGCTGTGATTGAGTTACCCATCGTATCGAAAGAAAAAAGAACGCCCAAGCCCTCTTGGTTAAAGATTGATTTGCCCACGGGCGAGAATTATACGAGAGTAAAACGCATCGTAAAGGAGCATAAACTTCATACCATTTGCGAAGACGGTCGCTGCCCAAATATGGGCGAATGTTGGGGTGAGGGCACGGCCACTTTTATGATTTTGGGAAACGTTTGTACGCGCAGTTGTAGTTTTTGTGCGGTGGCAACGGGTAGGCCGGGAGAATATGATTTGAACGAGCCGATGCGTGTGGCGGAAGCTGTACAGTTGATGGGGGTGAAGCATTGTGTAATTACTTCGGTGAACCGCGATGAATTAAAGGATAAAGGCGCTACGGTATGGGCGGAAACGGTGAAGGCGGTGAAGTTGTTGAATCCCGATACCACCATCGAAACATTGATCCCGGATTTTAAGTCGCAATGGGATATGTTGTATATGGTTTTGGATGCAGGTGCGGAAGTAACATCGCACAATATGGAAACGGTGGAACGGTTGTATCGTATGGTAAGGCCCCAGGCGAAATATGCCAGAAGTTTGGAGCAAACGAAGCGTACGAGTGAATATGGACGACGTACAAAATCGGGAGCGATGCTCGGTTTGGGTGAGACAGACGACGAGGTGAAGCAGTTGATGGAAGACTTACGCGAGAATGGCTGCGATGTGCTTACACTAGGCCAGTATTTGCAACCCACAAAAATGCATTTAGATGTCAGAGAGTATGTTCATCCAGACAAATTTAAGCATTGGGAAGAGTTGGGATTGAGTATGGGTTTCCGTTTTGTGGAAAGCGGACCGATGGTCAGAAGCTCCTATCATGCTGAAAAGCATGTACTGTAAATCCTAAAGGTTCCTTTTTTGCGATTTTTGTTTAATTAAACGGCACTTTCTTTTAGGGATTTCGCCCATTATAATTGGAAAAGTAACCCCACTATGTTTAATTTGTAAAGTATCTTAATATTAATAAACTGATCGCATGAGCATAAAATCTTTTTTCACCCTTTCAGCTTCAGCTACATTGGTAGCGGGAATGTCGTTGTTTGTTGCAACTATCCCCACTGAAATGCCGCAATCTTTAAAGGTTGACGCATTAGAAAACGAAGAAGAACACGAGCATCGTTCCATTGAAGGTGCGATTCGTTCTGTTTACAGCATGCGTTTAAACGAAGTTACTGGCACGATCGAACCTGAGTGGGTTGAAGAAGCCATAGTTCAAGCCGATGCGATGCGTTTGACACGTCGTGCTAACAAGCCATTGAAGTGGGAAGAGATGGGTCCAGACAACGTAGGTGGTCGGATTCGTGCATTTTTGATTCACCGCGATTCTGGCAACATTTGGTTTGCCGGTGGTGTGTCTGGTGGATTGTTCCGTTCT
>NSIB01000008.1 GCA_002737625.1 Flavobacteriales bacterium
AATTATCCCTGGAATGATTGGGAGTAATTTGATTGTGGCAAAAACTCAAAATGTAATGGTATTAGCAATCCGCGGTGCTGAATTACATATAGCCCAATGTTTTCAGCATGCTCTTGTAACTCTGCTCTTTGGAGAACAAACGGAAGTGGTGATCTCCGTTTTCATCACGATCAATAATCACGTGTTTTGGAGCTGGTGTTAGGCAGTGTTGAATTCCACCATATCCACCAATGCTTTCTTGGTATGCGCCAGTATTGAAGAATCCCAAGTACAATGGATCTTCTGGATCGTATTTTGGAAGATAAATCGCGTTTACGTGTTGCTCGGAGTTGTAGTAGTCGTCGCTATCGCAAGTGATACCGCCCAGCAATACGCGCTCTTGCTCCTCGTTCCAACGATTGATCGGAAGCATGATAAATTTCTTATTGATTGCCCAAGCATCGGGAAGGGTAGTCATGAAACTGGAATCAATCATATTCCATTTTTCACGATCGTTTTGAGATTTTTGATCGAGGACAGAATAGATGTTTCCACCGGCTTCTCCAACCGTGAATGAACCAAATTCTGTGAAAATGTCTGGTTCAGGGATGTTATTCTCGGTACAAACTTGCTTAATCTGACTCACGATTTCGGTAGCCATGTATTCGTAATCGTAATCAAATGTAAGTGAGTTTTTGATCGGGAATCCACCGCCAATATTCAGGGTGTCCAAGTCGGGGCATTCCTGTTTTAGTTCGCAATACACTTTTAAGCACTTGTGCAATTCGTTCCAATAATAAGCAGTGTCGTAAATGCCGGTATTGATAAAGAAGTGAAGCATTTTCAACTTCACATTTTTATTCTTTTTCACTTTGGTCCTATAGAAGTTGACCAAGTCTTTGTATCCGATGCCCAATCTGGAAGTGTAAAATTCAAATTTGGGTTCTTCTTCCGCAGCAATTCTAATTCCAACTGTAACGGGTTTGTCAGTATATTGGGTAAGTAAGTCAATCTCATTGCTGTTATCCATCACAGGAATTACGTTTGTCCAATCGTTATTGATCAGATTTGCAATGTTTTCGATATAGTTTTCCTTCTTGAAACCGTTACAAACGATGAACTTGTCTTTGCTAATTTTTCCTTGTTCAAAGAGGTTTTCTAGGATGTTGATGTCAAAGGCCGACGAGGTTTCAATGTGTACGTTATTCTTTAGCACTTCGTCGATGACATGCGAGAATTGGTTGCTTTTTGTACAGTAGCAATAGAAGTATTTGCCTTGGTAATCGGCTTTTGCAATGGCTACATTGAACCAGGTTCTTGCCTTTTGAATATTCTCGGATATCTTGGGTAAGTAGGTAAATTTCAATGGTGTTCCATATTGTTCAATGAGGTCCATCATGGGAATTCCGTGGAATTCTAAATTGTCGTTACTGTCTAACTTGAACTCTTCTGTGGGGAAGTAGAAAGTTTGGTTGATTAGGTCGACGTATTTGTTTTTCACTGGATTTTTGTGTTTAGTTTATAAAACGATTGCAAAAGTAAGTGAGTTAGATTGATTTTTTTTAAATAAAGTAAATGAGTTGGAATTTTCGCAAAAGATCGTTTTTGATTTTGTAAATTCGCGCTACCAAAAGAAAAATCACATCATTATGAGCAAAATAAGTGTCATCGGAGCAGGAAACGTAGGCGCAAGCTGTGCGGAGTACATTGCAATCAAAAACTTCGCAGCAGAAATTGTGCTGTTAGACATTAAGGAAAACTTCGCCGAGGGAAAAGCCTTGGATTTGATGCAAACTGCGGCCCTGAATGGGTTTGATACGCGTATCTCCGGTAGTACAAATGATTACACCAAGACCGCTGGAAGTGATGTGGTTGTAATTACAAGTGGTATTCCACGTAAGCCAGGAATGACGCGTGAGGAGTTGATTGGTATCAATGCCGGTATCGTTAAAACGGTGATGGAGAATTGTTTGGCGCACTCGCCAAATGCTATTTTTGTTATCGTAAGTAATCCTATGGATACAATGACCTACTTGGCTAAATCAAATGCAGGTGTGTCGAAGCATAAGATTATTGGTATGGGTGGCGCACTTGACTCAGCTAGATTTAAATATTATTTGTCGACCGCCTTGGGTTGCCCAGCATCTGATGTAGATGGTATGGTTATCGGTGGTCACGGTGATACTACAATGATCCCCTTGACGCGAATGGCTTCTTACAAAGGTGTTCCGGTAAGTCAAATGTTATCGTCTGATGTGTTGGCGAAAGTAAAAGCCGATACTATGGTTGGTGGTGCTACATTGACAGGTATGTTGGGAACAAGTGCTTGGTATGCTCCTGGAGCTGCAGTAAGTGTCTTGGTTCAGAGCCTTGTTTGCGATCAGAAGAAGATGATGCCTTGTTGTGTTTCTTTGGATGGCGAATACGGTCAATCAGATATTTGCATCGGTGTTCCAGTAATCCTAGGTAAGAACGGTTGGGAGGATATTATTGAATTGGAATTGAATGATGAGGAGAAAGCTGAATTTGAGAAGAGTGCTGCCGCAGTTCGCAGTATGAATGCAGCGTTATAAATCAGAATCTCTCGAGTATAACTATTCGTATAGATTAGCAACAAAAAGGGCCGAAAGGCCCTTTTTGTTTTAGTATTTTCAGCGATTATTCTTCGCCACGAAGTGGCGCTGTAATTTTGTAGGCGTATTCCATGACCTGCTTTTCGAAATCGCCGTATTCGCGTTTTCTGCGGGGTAAAACCAATGCAGCTGTTTTGTGCACTGCATCCAATTTATGGGTGACAAATCCTTGTGCACCGCCCCAACTAAAATCAGGGACGAACTGTCTGGGAAAGCCCGCACCAAATAAATTGCATCCAACGCCAACCACGGTTCCCGTATTGAACATCGTATTGATTCCGCACTTGCTATGATCGCCCATAATTAATCCGCAGAATTGCTGTCCACTTTTTTCGAAACGACCGCTGCTGTAATTCCACACTTTCACCTCGTCGTATGTGTTTTTGAGATTCGATGCATTGGTGTCGGCTCCAATATTGCACCATTCGCCCAGGACTGCATTGCCAAGAAATCCATCGTGGCCTTTGTTGCTGTAGCCCCAGAAAACAACGTTTGAAATCTCACCGCCGGCTACACAATAAGGACCAAGGGTTGTTGCACTGTACACTTTGGTGCCCATCTTCAGTACAGCCCCTTCGCACATCGCAAAAGGACCGCGAACTAGACTGCCTTCCATGATTTCGGCGTTCTTACCTATGTATATAGGGCCATCGTTACTATTGAGCGTAGCGCATTCCACTTTTGCTCCGTCTTCAATAAAAATTGGGTGGGTGCCAAGCGGACGGTTGCTGCTGGAGAGATTGGCCGAAGTTCTGCCGTCAGTAATTCTCGCAAAATCCTGAATGATTTCTTTGCCGTTTAGTGCGAAAATGTGATAAGGTCTATCTATGGAATCAAATGAGTCCGTGTAATTGATGGTATTGCTGATTTCGCTGGACTCTGATGTGATGCAAGAAACGATGATTTCGTTGTTGTGCGATAATGCTTCTCCGGGTTTGAGTCCTTTTGTATGCGCAATCAGCAAGGGGTTGGGGATGATTGCTCCGTGAATCTGAATGATTGTGGATGTGATTCCCGTTGTCCTAAGCCCATTGAATCTGCTTTGCGGATGATTTAGGTGTTCACGGCTAAGGAAGCCGGTGTTTTCTTGTTCGATGCCTAAATCGCGCATCCATTTTTCTGCAATTGTTAGGATGCCACAGCGCAAATCTGCCGCTGGCCTAGTTATGGTAAGGGGGTAGAGGTTCTCTATTTGAGAGGGTTCAACAAACTGCAGCAGGGTTGTCATGTGGCAAATTTACATGAAAAACAAAAAAGCCAACCCAAAGGGTTGGCTTTTTTAAGTCTATCGACGAAACGACAAGAATTATTTCTTGTTGTAACGCTTCATGAACTTGTCGATACGTCCTGCCGTGTCGATCAAATTCTGTTTGCCTGTGTAAAAAGGATGTGATTGTGAAGAAATCTCCAATTTGTACAAAGGGTATTCGTTGCCGTCTTCCCATTTGATGGATTCTTTTGTGTTTACGCAACTGTGTACGATAAAGCTATGATCGCAACTCATGTCTTTGAAAACAACTTTGCGGTAATTCGATGGATGAATATCGGGTTTCATTGGATTTATTACTTTTTAAGGGGTGCAAATATAACAAAATTATTTGTCAAAAACAACTTATTCTCCAAGTCCTGGAATATTTACTGGGGGTCGGAGTTCGCCGCCCATCGCCCGTTTGCTACAGTCCAATATACTTAGGTTAAACCCCTCTGGCATATCCAAGGCATCGGCAGAAATTCCAGTCGATTTATCGTCTAGCGCTGCCTTGATGAAATAAGCGAAAATGGGTAAACTCATATTGGCACCCTGCCCAATGAGCGTACCACGAATCCTTACCGTTGGATCATCCGCGCCAACCCAAGTGGCACAAACCAAATTTCTTGTAAGACCCATGAACCAACCATCAGCAGATCCTTGTGTAGTTCCAGTCTTTCCCGCGATATGTCCTTCAACGGCGTATTTGCCGCCACGAATCCTGCTCCCAGTACCGCCGTTTACCACATTCTCTAGCATCCGGAACATCATATAGGCCTTTTCGGCGCTGAGTACTTGGTCGGTTTTGGGCTGATTAAAATCCTCCAAAATATTCCCGTTTTTATCTTCAATACGCAGTAAGAACGTAGGCTCTACCCATAATCCGTTATTTGCAAATGCGGAATAGGCGCTTGCCATTTCAAAAGGAGACAATTCCATCGTGCCCAAGCAAATCGATGGTACTTTGGGAATTCTGTTCGCTTCAATGCCTACGCGTTCTGCAAATTTCACTACGATTTCGGGTGCGTCATCGCCCAAACTCTTCATGACTTGCGCGGTGATTAAATTATCAGACAGGGCCAAACCTTTCGTCATGGTCCAAACTCCGCCTGATTTTCCATCCGCATTGCGCGGACTCCATTCTTTTCCGCCAGAGAAAAATGTGGTGCGCTCCCTTGGGAATTCTGTGCAAGGGGACATTTGGTTAATGTCTATTGCAGTCGCGTAAACAATGGGCTTGAACGTAGATCCCACCTGACGGCGAGCACGACGGTTTACGTGGTCATACTTAAAATGTTTGTGATTGATTCCACCCACCCATGCTTTCACATGACCCGATTCGGGTTGAACGGCAATAAATCCTGCCATCAATACTTTTTTGATGTAAGCCATACTGTCGTAAGGCGACATCATAGTATCCACATCACCGTGCCAAGAGAAGACGGTCATTTTGATGGGCTTTTTTAATTCTTGAATAATTTTTGCGGAATCATCGCCCATTTCTTCGGCGAGGCCTTTGTATCGTTCCGTCCGTTTTAAGGCGCTTTCGATGAATCCAGGAATCACGGCGCGGGTAGTTACGTAGCGCCACGGTTTTTCTTTGCCCCAACTTTTATTGAATTGGGATTGCAGTTCAGGCATGTGTTGTTGTACGGCCTTTTCTGCATATTGCTGAAGTTTGGGATTAAGGGTAGTGTAAATTTTTAAACCGCTGCGGTATAGGTCGATGCCTTTTTTCTTGCACCAAGGCTTGAGATATTCGCCCAAATAGAATTTGAAATACTGGGCCACACCATCCATTTCTGCGCTGCGATAATTTATTTTTATGGGTTTGGCTTTGAGAAGATCCAAGCTATCATCACTTAAAAAATTGTATTTATTCATTTGTTCCAAAACGGTGTTTCGTCTGGATAATGATTTGTCTGGATTGAATTTTGGATTGTAACGATGGTTCGCCTTAAGCATACCAATCAATACGGCAGCTTCTTCAATTTGAAGGTTTTTTGGGCTTTTGTTAAAGAATTCTTTTGATGCGGATTCAATGCCAAACGAAATTCCCGAAAAGGGAACTGTATTGAGGTACATCGTAATGATTTCATTTTTTGTATATCGGCGTTCTAGTTCTACCGCGATGACCCACTCTTTGAATTTCTGCATCACCATGCCAATTTTGGATGACGGTTTTTGAAAGCGATAAAACAGGTTCTCTGACAACTGCTGGGTGAGTGTAGATGCTCCACCATCTTGTCCGAGGGCTACCAAAGCGCGAATTGTGCCGCGAATATCGATGCCAGAATGAGAGCGAAAGCGCACATCTTCAGTGGCTTCTAGTGCGTTAAAAATACAGGGCGCGATGTCTTTGTGTGCGGTATTGATTCGATTCTCCAGATAAAAACTACCCATTAACGTGCCATCGTCGCCCAGAATCTCTGAGCTCAGCGCATTCTTGGGATTTTCTAAATCCTCTACATCAGGCATTCCCCCAAAAAGACCAAAACTGACCAAAATGAAAAGTAAAAAAACGGCGATGGTTCCACCAATGAGGAATTGCCAAAAGCGTTTGATTAACGTGAATTTAAACCCCGGAGCAGCCATGAATCAATCGCGAATATACGCAGAAATTGGCCTTATTGTTTCTCGGAAAACTGACGATATCCGTTTAAATCCAGCGACTTTGCAAGTTCAACAAAATTCGCTTCCGTAATGGAAATGGCAGAGTATTCAAAGAGGCCTTTTGCTGCAAAATCTGCCGTTGCTTTATTGATGAAACTGGAATAATCTTTGGCAACACTAGGTTTGCTGAATTGGGAAATATGGATCACATAATTGCTTCCAATCAATATAGGAGGGGCAATGGAAAGGTTTTCAAAAGAAAATTGTTTTTTATTGAAGTCGCTAATGGCAGCACGAATCATATTTGCATTGGTGCCTTTGGCAAAAATAAAAATGATATCTAGCGATTCATTTGGCGTTGCGGGTTTGAATTTGGCTTGCGCAGAGATATTGTTGCTTGATGTGTTCCCTGCTTCGACCTCGGATTCCAGTTTAAGTCGCTGCTGGGCTTCGATGATGTCCCGCGCTCTTAAGGATATATCGTTTGAGGGATAATCTAAGATCAATTGCTCGAGCAGAGAAATTCCTTTTGGGATATCGCCCTTTTTGATGAAACAAAGCGACTGTAAATAATCGAATTTGGCTTGAATATAATTGCCGGCAAAGTTCCTGTCGGAAGCCTGTTTGATGGCGAGCGCTTCGGCATAATCCCCCTGCATGTAAGAGGTAACCATTTTTTCAAATAAACTATCAATAACATGGTTTCCTGATTCATTTTGCGCCAATTCGCTGAGTGAACCACCCGTTTCAAGCATCCGAACATAAACACTTTTGCCGTATTTGGTATATAATTGGGCTTTCCACTCGTCTGCTTGTGAATAATCGCCAGATTGCTTATTTAACTTTACCAATTCGTATAGTGATTGTGGTGCGTTTTCCGAATTTGGGAAACGGCGTATAAGTTCGGTAAACAATCTGATTGCTTCCGGATATTCAATCAATCGATCTTGATAGATTTTTGCTGCTTCAAATATTGATAAAGCAACTTCGGCTTGGTTTTTTGTTTGAGCCTCTGATGATAGGGGCAGATCAACATAATATTTTTTTTCATTCGCTGAAATATTGGTTGGAATGGCGGTAGTATCGATCGCTTTTCTGTCTTTTTTATTGTCGGCCAATGCGGTGCTGGAACTATCGGAGCCTGGGCTAGGGTTTAGATTCCCATTGTCTGACTGAATTTTTTTGCCATTGTATTTCCAGTAGTCGCGATTCTCTCTCGTGCCCCAATTTTTCACAAAATCCTGCTGTCCTTTGGTTCTATTGGCTGGGTTGTAAAATGGAAAAGAGGAGTTTGTGCTCGATGTGCCCATATTGTCCATGGGGTTACCCATGCCGCCGCCCACATTCATTCCACCCATACCACCCGTGCCTGGATTCTGAAAACCTGAATTTGCCTTTTGTTGATTGGCCATATTCTGCGCCTTCAAAGCGGCGTCTAGTGCTTTTTTCTCTCTTTGAATGGCTTCTGTAATTTTCTTTGAACGCCAGTCTGGATCCCTCGCCATCCTTAACAAACTATCGTTATTTGTAATCGTTAACACTTCTTTTAATAAATCGCCCAGAATGTCGTTCCGTTGAACGATCGACTCAAAGTCGGGATGTGATTTATCTATGATAGTATTGGCAGAATCGTAGTATTTGGCCGCTTGTTCATAGCGATGGTTGGTGAAATAGTAATTTCCGAGCGAGAGATAAGCATTTGTTTTGTATTCGTTGTTCTGTGTGAGAAGGATCGCTTGGTTGAATCGCTTTAAGGCCATTGGGATGTTCTGCGCCTTCAATTCGTTTTCTCCCACACTAATATATATAGTACCCAAATAATCAATATTTTTGTCATCCTTTAACATTTTCCCTAAAACCTTATTGGCTTTGGCATAGTTTTCTTGTTTTGCGGATAAAATATTCACTTGAGACATTCGAGCATGAAAGGCGAGCTCATAGGGTGGGTTGAGTTTGCTAATTTTACTGTAGTGTATCTCGGCTTTTTCGTATTCTTTTGAGTTGATGTAACAATGACCCAATGCAAAGTGCAAACGGTATTGGTCCATTCGGGTTTGTTTTCCCACCAAGGCAATTTCCAAGGGTGCTGTTGCTTGTGAATATTTACCCAGTGCAAACTGCATCGCTCCCAGTAAATAATTGGCTTCTGTGATTAATGTATTTGGGAAGTCAGGATTTTTAAGTGCGTTTTGAACCAATATCTCAGCATCTACATATTGTCCTTTTACATAAAAACTGCGGGCAATCCATAATTGAGCGGAGAACTGGATTTTTGGATCGCTAAAATGCGACTGTACAAATTCAAACAAATCAATCGCCGCACTAATTTCACCTTTCATAAAGTAGGCTTTTCCGTTTAATAAGTAGGCATCATCCACCCAGTGGCTTCTAGGGTGTTTGTCGATCATGGTAGAAGCTTTTTTGATGACCTCATCCATCGCCGCTTGATTTTCCTTTAGGATGTCGATGGTGCCATAGTTGATGAGTGATATGGGTTTTCTGAAGTCGTCTTTGTAACCTTCTCTCGTGGTTTCAACTGTTTCTATCCATTTCTGTTCGGCATTAAAAAAGGTGTTATAGTGCGCAAGGGTGTTATGCCACTCTTTGTAAGCCCAAGACTCTTGGTTACTGCACGACGTAAAAAAAGTTGCCAATAACAGCAAGATGTATAATTGAATTTTTGAGCCCAGGCGCATTCTTTGTGTTGGTTAAAACGCTATTTTTGATTTTTTATTGATACAATCCCGATAAAAATGTCCAAAACCTCACGCAGGCGCAAAATTATCGCCAATCTTCGAAACAAACATCGTTTTGTATTGATAAACGATACAACTTTTGCGGAAGTTTTTTCTGTGCGATTAACGCCTATCAATGTTTTGATGGTTTTTAGCAGTTTATTGTTGGCTTTTACGGTAATTGTTCTGTTGCTTTTGGCTTATACCCCTTTGCGTGGTATTGTTCCAAATGCAGTAACAAAGGAATCTCGTAAAGAGATCATGCAGTTAAACCAAAGAATTGAGGATTTGTCGAGGACATTGGAGGTTCAGCGAAGTAAGCAAGGGGTGTTAAACGCAATTTTAGAAGGGAAAGACGCCCAATTTGATTCAATATCTGCCCGACCGAAATAGGTATTGGCCCGCTTTGAAAAGCTGTCGCGTTTTGTTATATTTGTAAGGAATCAAAAAGAAATTTTACAATCATGTCAATGTTTAATAATAATACCACAAAAAACGAAAAGGCGGTTCAGTCGCAGGGGATTCTTAATATCATTGGCCAAGGGACAAGGATAACGGGAGACTTGGTTTCAAACGGTGACTTTAGAGTGGATGGTGCCATTGAGGGACATGTAAAAGTAGGTCAGCGTTTGGTGATTGGTGGAACGGGCAAGATTCTAGGGAACATCGAAGCGGATTCTGCAACTGTTGCTGGTCATATTAAGGGCAACATCACAGTAAAGAACATTTTGGAGTTAAAACCTTCCGCCAAAATTGATGGGGATATCGTGACCAATAAAATGGTAATTGAGTCGGGTGCACAATTCAACGGCCGTTGTACAATGAATGTTGTGGTAAGTGTTCCGGCGGGTGGTGCAGCGGCATCGACTCCTGTGGCATCCAAATAATATTACTATTTGTAGTACATGCAAGATTTTGCGAAGTATACAGGTATCGCATTTCAGATGATTGCAACGATTCTCGTTATTACGTATTTGGGTTATTTATTGGATCAGTGGTTGTCGTTGGCATTCCCTGTGGGTATCTTGTTGGGTGTATTTATAGGTGTTGGCAGTAGTTTATACATAATTTTGAAGAAATTTTAGGGGTGAAAACATACAGTGTTAGGCTTTGGGTATTAGGGTTTTTGCTGGGTGTTGTCACCGGCATTATAGATTATTTCAATACAAAGGTAGTTGTCTCAGCAGATGCATATTGGGGTTTGTTGTTCTTGGTTGCGCTGTTCTGGTCACTGCGATATTATGTGGATCGAAGTCAGGTGGCTAACCCAAATCAGTGGATTCGTCGTGCCATGATTTCGAGCATGATGCGGTTGATGGGCGTGCTAACTTTTTTACTGATATCCGTTTTGAGGCAGGGAAAAGCCAATTTGGTTTTTGTAATGGCTTTTGGTTTATATTTTATTTTGTTTTTGTTGTTTGAAATGTCTGAAAAGCGTATTAACTTGCGCCCCGATTCAAATGATGGGCCACCCAAAGAAAATGCCTGATTTTATTGCACTTTTTAGCATATCCTCTGTAAGGAAAACACTAGTTTCTTTTGTTTTTTCGGCGTTTTTGATCGTTTCAACTTTTGCAAACCATTCTAGCGGTGAGGGTGAAATTGCTGCAGGTCATCCGAAAGCGGCCCAGGAAGTTTCTGCTTCTCACGATAAACCAACCAAATACGATCCAGGAAAAATGATTATGGATCACGTGACAGATGCACACGACTGGCATTTGTTTGGTGAGGGCCATGATGCGGTTTCTATTTCATTGCCAGTTATTCTTTACGTTAAATCAACAGGATTTGTTACTTTCAGTTCTTCCAATTTCCAACACGGCCACGCTGCCTATGATGGATTTGAGTTGAATGAAAAAGGAAGCGTTGTTTGGGAAGACAAATTAAATACTGAATCGATATATGATCTTTCCATCACCAAGAATGTTTTCGCGATGATGTTGGCCGTGCTTTCATTGATGTTAATCACAATTGGCATGGCAAGGTCGTATCGCAAAAGAGAGGGTAAGGCTCCCAAGGGGTTTCACAATTTGATTGAACCTTTAATTTTGTTTATTCGTGACGATGTTGCACGGGCTTCAATTGGACACAAGGCAGATAAATATTTGCCCATGTTGCTGAGCATATTCTTCTTTATTTTTGTTAATAATCTTTTTGGTTTGATTCCTATTTTTCCTGGGGGTGCGAACGTAACGGGAAATATTGCGGTGACTATGGTGTTGGCCGTGATTGTGTTTCTTACGGTAAATTTGAATGCAAATAAATATTATTGGAAACACATTTTTGTACCGGACGTTCCAGTGTGGATGTATGTAATTATTATCCCTATTGAAATAATGGGTTTGGTTTTAAAGCCTTTCGTTTTAATGTTACGTTTGTTTGCTAACATCACTGCAGGTCACATTATTATATTGGGCTTCTTTAGTTTGATTTTCATTTTTGGAGCAATGAAGCCAGGATTGGGATTGGCAGTTTCTCCTTTGAGTGTAGCATTTACCGTGTTTATGAGTTTGTTGGAATTGCTAGTGGCTTTCTTACAAGCTTATGTATTTACTTTATTAACGGCCATTTATATTGGCAGTGCCATCGAGGAACATCATCATTAAAATTAATAAACCTATATAAAAAAATCAAATAATTATGAGTCTAATGAACACTCTCCTTCAAGCAGCTGCGGACACTTCAGCCGCTGCCTACAGCAAAATGGGTGCCGCTATTGGCGCTGGTTTAGCAGCAATCGGTGCCGGTATAGGTATCGGTAGAATCGGCGGTAGCGCCTTGGAATCCATTGCTCGCCAACCAGAATCTTTGGGCGACATTCGTGCAAACATGATCGTAGCTGCGGCCCTTGTAGAAGGTGCTGTATTCTTCGCAATCGTTGTTTGTTTGTTAATCATGTTTTTGTAAAAAATCCAAATGGGGCCAAAAAACTTTGGCCCCTTTATTTAAAAACCCAGAAAAATGCAGTTAGTAACACCTGCCATAGGACTTTTATTTTGGATGCTGGTAACATTTTCATTGTTGCTATTTATCCTTAAGAAATTTGCTTGGAAACCCATTTTAGAATCCATTCGCAACCGCGAACAGACCATTGAAGATTCTCTCTCTTTGGCTGAAAAGACAAAGTCAGAAATGATTCGTCTTCAAGGTGAGAATGAGTCTTTATTGGCGGAAGCCCGCAAAGAGCGTAATGCTATGTTGAAAGAAGCGCGTGAAATGCGTGATAAAATTGTTGGAGATGCAAAATCTGCTGCCGATGAAGAGGCTAAGAAATTGATGAATCGTGCCCAAGATGAAATCGAAAAGCAGAAGTCTGCTGCGATTGCAGAAATCAAGCGCGAAGTATCTATTTTGTCTGTTCAGATTGCAGAGAAATTGATGCAACAACAATTGGAAAACAACTCTGCCCAGCAAGGCATTATCGAAAACCAATTGTCTCAACTAAACTAAGCCATACGGTATGTCAGAATTTAGAATTGCATCTCGTTACGCCACTGCTTTATTTACTAAGGCGATGGAGGAAAAAGCGATTGACGCTGTAGTTGCTGATATTTTGGTGATTCAACAGGCTTGTAAAGAAAGCGATGACTTAATCGTTTTCTTGAACAGTCCAATGTTGAAAAAAGCGGTCAAGAAGGATGGCTTAGCAAAAATCTTTATTTCTTGTTCTGAACTAACCAAGCAATTGTTGAATCTGATGGCGGAAAAGAATCGCGAGGCATTTATTCCAGCGATGACGCATGCTTTTGTTGATTTGTATAATGTTCACAAGGGAATTACCATGGCCGTAGTGACGTCGGCTGTGCAATTAACAGATTCGGCGCTTTCGGCTATAAAAAAATATGTCGCTCAAACTTCGGGCGCAAATGATGTTGTGTTAACACAAAGCATAGACCCCACTGTAATTGGTGGAATGAATATCGTATTTGATGGGAAGATTTATGATGCTACCTTATCAAACCAAATTTTAAAATTGAAAAAAGACCTTCAAATCGCATAAAACACTGTTATGTCAAATATTAGACCCGACGAAATTTCCAGCATTTTAAAAGACCAGATCACTGGTTTTAACACTGCTGCGAGTTTAGAAGAAGTAGGTACCGTACTCCAAGTGGGTGACGGTATAGCCCGTATCTATGGCCTCTTGGGCGTACAATATGGAGAACTTGTAGAATTTGCCAACGGCGTTCGCGCGGTGGCTCTGAACCTTGAACAGGACAACGTTGGTGCTGTATTGATGGGAAGTAGCGGAGACATCAAAGAGGGCGACAAGGTGAAACGTACAGGTAAAATCGCATCAATCAAAGCTGGACACGGTGTTTTAGGTCGTGTAATTAATGCTTTGGGAGAGCCTGTAGACGGTAAGGGTCCGATCACTGGTGAATTGTTTGAAATGCCTTTGGAGCGTAAAGCCCCAGGTGTTTTATATCGTGAGCCGGTAACTGAGCCTTTGCAAACAGGTATAAAGGCAATCGATGCCATGATCCCTATCGGTAGAGGTCAGCGTGAGTTGATTATTGGTGACCGTCAGACTGGTAAAACGGCCATCGCGTTGGATACCATTATCAATCAAAAGGAGTTTTACGAAAAAGGAAACCCTGTGTATTGTATTTATGTTGCTTGCGGACAGAAAGAATCAACGGTAAAACAAGTAGTGAAATCGTTGGAAGAGAGTGGTGCTATGGCTTATACAGTAGTTGTAACTGCTGCGGCTTCTAACCCAGCAGCTTTGCAATTCTTTGCCCCAATGGCGGGATGTGCGATTGGTGAATATTTCCGCGACTTAGGATTGCCAGCATTGGTGGTCTACGACGATTTGTCTAAACAGGCTGTAGCATATCGTGAAGTTTCTTTGTTGCTTCGTCGTCCGCCAGGACGTGAGGCATATCCTGGAGACGTATTCTACTTGCACAGTCGTTTGCTAGAGCGCGCTTGTAAGTTGAACTCTTCAGATCATATTACTTGTAACATGAACGATTTGCCTGATAGCTTGAAAGGTAAAGTAAAAGGGGGTGGTTCATTAACTGCCTTGCCGATTATCGAAACGCAAGCGGGTGATGTATCAGCATATATTCCAACAAACGTAATTTCTATTACGGATGGTCAGATTTTCTTGGAATCAAATTTATTCAACTCGGGAATTCGTCCAGCCATTAACGTAGGTATTTCGGTATCTCGTGTGGGTGGTAATGCGCAAATCAAGTCAATGAAAAAAGTGGCTGGTACGTTGAAATTGGATCAAGCACAGTATCGTGAATTGGAAGCCTTTGCAAAATTCGGTTCTGACTTAGATGCGGCAACCAAATCGGTTTTGGAAAAAGGGTCTCGCAACGTGGAAATTTTGAAGCAGCCCCAGTACAGTCCAGTATCTGTAGAGAAGCAGGTGGCTATTATCCACTTAGGAACATCAAACTTAATGAGAAGTATTCCTGTAAAGAAGGTTCGTGAATTCGAAGCGGCTTATTTGGAGTATTTGGATGCAAAGCATAAAGATACTTTGGAATCATTGCGCAAAGGAGTGATAGACGATGCAGTGAAGGCTGTGTTGAATGCCGCTTGTGCTGAAATTTCAAAGAGTTACACTGCGTAATTTATTGCCATGGCTAACCAGAAAGAGATTCGGGCGAGGATTTCGTCTACCATCAGTACACAGCAGATCACGAAAGCGATGAAGTTGGTGAGCGCAACCAAGTTGCGGAAAGCCAGTGAAGTTATCATTCGTATGCGTCCGTATGCCCAAAAATTGCAGGGTATTATGGGCAATTTGCAAGACAGTACCGATGACGCTCAATTGGCTGGATACTTTGAAACTCGAGAAGTCAAAAGAGTATTGTTATTGGTGATTACCAGTGATCGTGGTTTGTGTGGTGGTTTCAATGCCAATGTGGTTAAACGTGTTCGTCAGTTGTTAGACACTGATTATGCAGCTGCACTTCGTGCAGGAAACGTAACATTGATGTGCATGGGTAAAAAGGGTGGAGAAGCCTTGAAGCGTTTGGGTTATGCTGTGAATATGGATATGGTGAATCTTACTCAAAACGCAGATTCTCAAACTGCTTTTGCCGCAATGCAAAGTGTTATCGATTCATATCTTGCAGGACATTATGATCGTGTGGAAGTAATTTATAACAAATTCAAAAACGCAGCGACACAAATTTTGGTTAATGAGCAATTGTTACCCGTTGTTCCCGCTGCGAATGTTGAGAAATCATCAACTTCAAATGATTATATTTTTGAGCCAGATCAGGTTGCCATTTTACAAGATTTGATTCCTCGCAGTTTGAGTACTTTGTTCTATCGTTCTTTGTTGGATTCGTTGGCTTCTGAGCATGGTGCTCGTATGGTTGCCATGGATAAGGCTACCGAGAATGCTGGAGATTTGTTACGCGCATTTCGATTGGCATACAACCAAGCGCGTCAGGCAGCAATTACCCGTGAAATCTCCGAGATTGTGGGTGGTGTTGCGGCTTTGGAAGGATAAAATTTTATTGGAAACATATTCAAAAGGCAGCGTGTTGGCTGCCTTTTTTTATTAATCCTCACGCGTTACTTGAATGTATTTGTGTGTGGCTTTTATTTTTCTTATCAACTGTTCTAGGTGGAGTAAATCGTATATCATAACTTCAATTTTCCCGCCAAATGTGCCATCGTCGTTACTCGAAATATTGATACTTTTCATATTAACCTCCATGTCTTTGGAAATGATATCGGTAATACGACTTACAATTCCCACATCATCAATACCCCTTACAGCAATTGCAGTTTCAAAAGCTTTTTGATATCCATCGCCACGCCATTCTGAGGGAATAATCCGGTATCCGTATTGCGACATGAGCCTAGTTGCGCTGGGGCAGGTTGTTCTGTGGATCATGACTCCCTCACCCACGGTAATGAAACCAAAAATAGAATCTCCTGGTACGGGATGGCAACATTGTGCTAGTGTGTAAGAGGATTCGTACTCATCGCCAATAATAATTTGTTCTGATTTGGATTTTGCCTTTTTGTTGATGGTTGGCGAAATACTACTTTCAATATGTTCGATATTGGCATCAATGGATTTTTTCTTTATAATTTGGGTGAGTAAATCCTTGTTCAATCGAATTTGCCCATCGGCAACACTGTGAAAAAACTCCGCACTCACCATGAATTTGAAATGATGCATGAGTTTCTTGATATTGCTATCGGAAAGTTCTAGTTTGTGTTTTCGGAACAAGCGTTCGAGTAACAATTTCCCCTGCTTTGCTCTTTCTGTCCTTTCGGCTTTGAGTGCTTCTCTGATTTTTGATTTGGCTCTTGCGGTTTTAACGATATCGAGCCAATCACTTTGAATGCGGCTTTTACTGGTTGTTAGAATTTCAATGATATCTCCGTTCTTCAATACTGTTTGAAGCGCAACCAGTTTATTATTAACTTTTGCTCCCAGCGTTCTTATGCCAATTTCTGTATGAATTGAAAATGCGAAGTCAAGTGCTGTGGCTCCCGTGGGTAAGGATTTTACATCGCCTTTTGGTGTGAAAATATAAATATCTTCACCCAGGAGACTAGTTCTAAATTCACTCACCAAATCCAAAGCACTTAAATCACTATTGGAAATGGTTTCCTTGACTGTGTCTAACCAATTTTCAAATGCTACGTCTTGTGGAGTGGGCATTTTACTTTTAGAACCCGCTTTGTACTTCCAGTGCGCCGCCAGTCCACGTTCGGCGATATCGTCCATGCGTTTTGATCGAATTTGTACCTCAATCCATCTTCCTTTTGGACCCAATACAGTAGTATGCAGTGCACTATATCCATTGCTCTTGGGGTGGCTAAGCCAATCTCTAAGGCGGTTGGTATGTGAGCGATATTTATCAGTAATGATGCTATAGATCTTCCAACAATCGGCCTTTTCTAAATTCAATGGAGAATCAACAATCACGCGAATCGCAAATGCATCAAAGACTTCTTCAAACGGGATATGTTGTTTTCCCATTTTTTGCGAGATACTAGAAATGCTCTTCGGTCTGCCTTTGATTTCGAGAATATTTAAACCCGATTTATCGAGATCCTCTTTGATTGGTTCGATAAATTCCTTGATATATCGTTGTCTTGTATTTTTTGTTTCGGCGAGCTTGGAGGAAATGTCTTTGTATGTAGTTGGATCTGTAAATTTAAGAGCCAAGTCTTCCATTTCTGTTTTTACCGCGTTCAAACCCAATCGGTGGGCGAGTGGAGCATAAATAAACAATGTCTCAGAAGCAATCTTTAATTTGGTGTTTTCCGAAACAGAACCCAATGTTCTCATATTGTGTAGTCGATCGCACAATTTGATCAGAATCACCTTTAAATCATCGCCCAAGGTGAGCAACATCTTTTTAAAATTTTCGGCTTGTATACTTTGATCTTTGTCTACAGTTTCAAAAACGGTAGAAATTTTTGTGAGTCCGTCGATGATATTGGCTACGTCCTTACCAAATCGATGTTCTATGTCATCTAAGGTTATGTCTGTGTCTTCAACAACATCATGCAGTAAAGCGCAAACAACAGATGTTTCGCCCAAACCCAATTCGGAAACGGCAATTTCTGCGACTTCTAGCGGATGGAAAATGTAGGGTTCCCCGCTTTTGCGCACAGTTCCCTCGTGGGCTCTTGCGGCCATATCAAACGCATCCCGAACCATCCGGGTTTTTTCCGGATCGAGATTTTTACCAAGGCTTCGCAATAAATGTTTGTACCGCTTGAGTAAATCTGAGCGGTAGGCTTCATAAACCGGACCTTGGAGCAACGCCATTATTGATTAAGGGCTGCGAAGTGCTTAAAGAATTGAGGAATGGTTTCGATACCTTTAAAATAGTTGAAGATTCCATAGTGCTCATTGGGCGAATGTATCGCATCAGAATCTAATCCAAATCCCATCAACACGGTTTTGGTTTGCAATTCTTTTTCAAACAGGGCTACAATGGGAATACTTCCACCACCACGGGTTGGGATTGGGTCGATACCAAATGTGTCTTTCATGGCAAGTGCTGCCGCTTTGTAAGGGATTGAATCTGTTGGAGTAACTACAGGCTCACCACCGTGATGAGGGGTTACTTTTACCATTACGCCAGCCGGTGCAATGCTTTCGAAATGTTTCTGGAACAGCTGTGTGATTTCATCGCTGATTTGGTTGGGAACCAAACGCATTGAAATCTTTGCAAATGCTTTGCTCGGCAATACGGTTTTAGCCCCTTCTCCAATATATCCACCCCAAATTCCATTCACATCTAGGGTAGGGCGGATGCCAGTACGTTCAATGGTTGAAAATCCTTTTTCTCCCATCACGTCGTTAATAGCTAAGTGTTTTTTATAATTTTCAATATCAAATGGAATCTTCGACATTGCTTCGCGGTCTGAGGCAGAAACTTCTAATACTTTATCGTAAAAACCAGGGATGGTGATATGGCGATTTTCATCGTGCATGCTAGCGATCATCTTACACAAAGCATTGATTGGGTTTGCAACAGCACCACCATAAACGCCTGAATGTAGGTCGATTCGTGGGCCTGTTACTTCTACTTCAACGTAACTTAATCCGCGCAATCCAACGTCGATACTCGGTATGTCGTTAGCAATCAAAGCGGTATCCGAAATCAAAATCACATCGGCCTTTAACTTGTCTCTGTGAGTTTTGCAGTAAGTGCCCAAATTATTTGATCCCACTTCTTCTTCACCCTCAATCATGAATTTGATATTACAAGCCAAAGAATTGGTCTGCATCATTGTTTCAAACGCTTTTACATGCATGAAAACCTGACCTTTATCGTCGCATGCGCCACGGGCATAAATCTTACCATCTCTAACGGTAGGTTCAAATGGAGGCGTATCCCATAATTCGTTTGGAACACTGGGTTGTACGTCGTAATGTCCGTAAACTAAAACGGTTGGTAAAGAAGTATCGATGATTTTCTCACCGTAAACAATGGGGTAACCCGCGGTTTCTTCAAGGACAACATTGTCGGCCCCAACTTTTCTCAGGTGGTCGGCAACGGTTTCTGCACACTTTCTAACATCCCCGGCATAAGCTGGGTCTGCACTGATACTTGGAATGCGCAAAAGATCAAACAATTCATTGAGGAAGCGGTCTTGGTTTTCTTGTATATACTGATTAACAGACATACCCGCAATTTACATTGCATTTTCCGCACCTACCACATGGGTTTGATGAAAATTTTCATTTAAATGGGTCTTTGATTTTACTACCTTTGTATTCTCAAATTATGGATACTCTTGCGGCCAATATTAAGGCGATTTCAGTAGAAACATTTAAACAACAGGTATTGATGTGGGAGTATATCATTACTGCTATAATTTTCCTTGCGTCGTATTTTGTTTTGAAGCGGTACAAGAAAAATCAGTTGTTTGCGCAAAGCAAAAACAAAAAGTACAATACGGGAAGTTGAAATAAAACGTAGGTTATACGTTTACTGTTTTGATATCACCCTCAACCACAAGTCTACCTAGGGTTTTGGCTTTTACCTCTTCAATTGAAACGCCTGGAGCCAATTCTTTGAGTTCGAAGCCCCTTTCGGTGATATCAAATACACCCAATTCAGTGACAACTTTCTTTACGCAACCCAATCCAGTGATAGGCAATGAGCATTTGGGTAATAATTTGCTTTCCCCCGCTTTGTTGGTGTGCTGCATAGCAACGATGATATTTTTGGCTGAAGCCACCAAATCCATAGCTCCGCCCATGCCTTTGACCATTTTGCCTGGGATTTTCCAATTGGCAATGTCGCCATTGTCGCTCACTTCCATTGCACCCAAAACGGTTAAATCGACTTTCCCCGATCTAATCATTCCAAAACTTGTGGCGCTATCGAAAATACTAGCCCCTTTTACCATTGTTACTGTTTGCTTTCCGGCATTGATTAGGTCAGCATCTTCCTCCCCGTCAAAAGGGAAAGCGCCCATGCCGAGCAGGCCATTTTCTGATTGTAAAACCACTTCCATGCCTTCGGGGATGTAATTGGCAACAAGTGTTGGAATACCAATTCCCAGATTTACATAATAACCATCCCGCAACTCTTGCGCAATTCTCTTGGCGATTCCAAATTTGTCTAACATGCTTTACAAAAATACTAATTTTTTATTGGCTACAAGTGTTCAGAATCTGAAACTGTTTGCCTCGGGATTCGCGTAATAAAGAATGAATTTAAAAAACCAGCGACGTTTTTAGCACTTAAAAAGACCAACTTCGGAGAATTTTTGGATCTGCCCATTTTTTAGCTTCTTCGAATAGGATCTTCGCCTTTTTGGGTGCAGTTTTATAGTAAATATCAATCAAGATCAATATGGCTTGAGAACGCGGGTTGAGTGACCTTGCCATTTCATATTCTTTGATGGCACCGCCGATGTTGTTTTCACGGTAATAACAGTTGCCCAAATTGAAATGAAGTAGTTCGTTTTTTTGCTGATGCTTGATTGCTTCTACTATCATTTCTTTGGCTTGACTAATCCGCCCTGCTCTCACCATAGCATTCGCATATTCAGCGGTAAAGTCGGAGTTCCATGGCATCACGCCGCAGGCCTGTTCATAGTGTAGGAGTGCTTTGTGGTCTTGTTGTGGAATAATGAGGTCGTACGACTTAGCCAAACGGTATTGAGTCCAAGCGTTGGATTGCAATGCATCTTTCTGTTCTCTGTTACTTTTGGTTTCCCACAGTTCAATGATTTGAGCATGCTCTCTTAAGTTATAATGATACTGAATCTTGGTTTCCAATTCAACAATAGGGTCATTGTAAATTGATTTGGCTTTCTCCAAATACAGCATTTTAGAATCAAACTTTTCAAAGTACGAAACATAGGCATTAAACAATTCACGATTGCTTGGGTTTTTGCTATTAACAGCCTGTAATCCAATGATTTCGATTACGTTTTTGCCATTTAATTTGCCATTGTTTTGAAGGTTGTATTTTGTGTTTGTACGCGAAATGTAGTGGTCATGGATACTAACATGGGGGATATCTTTTGTGTTGCTGCTTGGCATGTGGCACCCAGCACATGTAGACTTGCTCCGATCAATCTCCGGCAGTTTACATTGATGCAATTTGCTTTTTTGAGATTCTGGATTGTGGCAACTTTTACATGTATTGTTGAATTGGTCTTGATGGGTTTTTTTTACGCTCACATGAGGATTGTGGCAACTGATACAAGTGAAATTGATATCAGCATTGTATTTGGTAAGATTCCCTTTATTGCTCCCTTTAAAGCAAGCGCTCATTTGGAATCGTTCTGCATGGCCGGCCATAACAAAGGCGTTGTCTCCTTTTTGGCTAGGCATGTAAACTGTAAAAATGGAGTCGAGGTGCATGCCAGGTCTAAAATCGGTAAACTTTTTCCCGGGTTTTAACACATTATTTCCTTGTAGATGGCATCGTTGGCAGATATCAACTTGCAATTTCCAAGGCAATCGCTTGGGGTTTACGATGGAATAATCGGCTTGTTTGTTGGTGTTTACTATGATCCCTGATGATTTTTCTTTAATGTGAAGTGAGCCGGGGCCATGACATCTTTCGCAATCGATACCCAGCGGAAGTTTATTGAAAATGTTGTCGGATCCTTCTTTTGTTTGCGGCATTCCAGTATGACAACTCAAACATTCGATGTCGATTTTCCTATTAAAATGCGTGTTGAAATCCTCATATCCTGGGGGTAGATCCCAGATTCCCTTTTGAGTGTAAAAGGTTAATGGTGCTTGAAATAGATGTTGACCATCCATCCAAAAGTGGCTGTTTGTGTGTTGACCGCTTCCAATAATATGTGAGATTTGCTCGATTCTGTTGTGGATGGTATCTCTTCCGCGCAATTGGAATTCCTGAATATAAAGGCGTTCGTTTTTCCAAAAAGGGTAGTAGTATAGGTCGTTTTTTTTATCGTAAACGGGCTTTACATTTTTGAAATCCGCTTTGGAGTATTTTCTTTCGGCGAGATGGAAACTCTGACCCATTCCGGTTTCAATAAAAGTGGCGTGTTTTTCTGAATGGCAGCCTTTACAAGCGGTTATACCCACATAGTGCGCTGAATCGCCTAAGTTTCTGAATGGTTGAGTGGGTTGGGTAGTGGATGAACTCAACAATCCGTTACAGCCCCAAATCCCTGATAAGGCCCATGTGATTAGGCAAAGGAAAATGCCGCCAATTATGTGCTTTGGCTTCAAGATTTAATTGTTGTTTAGCCACCAAATTGAGATTTCCAGTCCACGACACCTCCAATGAGGTTGCGGACATTGGAGTACCCTTGTGATGTTAGGAACATTTTGGCGGTATTGCTTCTGGATCCCGATCTGCAGTGAACGATGATTTCTTGTTCTTTTAAATGATCGATTTCATTGAGTCTGCTGGGCAATTCACCCAATGGAATCAACGTGCCGTTTAGGTTGAATTCATCAAATTCGTATTGCTCACGAACATCAATGAGGTTTATAGATTCTTGATTGTCTAAATATTTTTTTAATTCAATAACTGAAATATCGGTGCTCATGATTTAACGAAGTGTGCGTATGAAATTTGATTGTTAGGTGCTATGCATCGCAAGATATAATGACCCGGTTTTAGGTCTCCTACGAATATGCGATTGTTGAATTGAGATTTAATTTGCAGTTTTCCTGTAACATCCCAAATTTCGCATTCAGTAGTCTCTTGCAATTTTCCATTGATGAAAATATAATCGTTACAAGGGTTAGGGTAGATACTAACTTGAGTTGGGGTTGTTTTTTTTGTTGAGAAGGCATATTCTGCTCGATTTCCATACAACATTCTGATCATTGGAGTTCCTTTTGCTTCGGTTCCTGCGTATTCCCAGCTCCCAAGCAAATTGCTATATAGGTGCGGATTTGTTTGATTGACACCCAAATATCTATAGTTATTGTCATACCCAACATTGAGAACATATGGCATTTGCTGAATCCAACCCACGTAGTATTTGCCTGCGGGTAAAAGCAAAACAGAATCGAAAAAAATGTAGGCAAACCCATTCATGCTATCTCTATAAATTGGACGATCCATGGCAAATTCATACATGAGTTTGTCTTGATTATCTGGTCTACCAACGGGGCTCAAAGATTTCCAAATGCGCAATTTGAAACTTCTTGCTGATACATCGGTAAGACTTTGATTGAAGTAAATTGCCAATCCTCTCAGGGAATCAGATGTAAGCGTATTGAATTCCATTGCAAACTGACCTTTCAAATTGCCTAAATAAGCATAGTCGAGACCAAATCCACCTTCAGCACTTCCATCGTCATAGGAATACCATGGCATTATGGTATGAGATGTCTGGATCATGTTGTTGTTGGTTAGGCTATTGTATGCTGCTGGCGTGCCATCGTTACTTTGTGGGTCGATGCTGTAGATGTAATCCAACCTAGGCTCGTTGGTAGAGAGCGTGTCGTAAGACAAGGACTCATAACTTTCAGTGGTATCTCTGTTACCGGCCAAATTTCGGCTACTGGCGATGAAGGGTTTGTTGTAAATTCTGAGTTTGTATTGATTGTAAATACTCAATTGAAATCTCGTTTGTACGGCATTTGCATTGAGGTTCCGTACTAACATGCTAGGCCCTTTCCCCCTGCCATCTTGAATGTTCGCTTTATAATGCGAATAAGGAATATTGCTGTAATCTTTAAAAAGCCCATCCGTTACAGATGCGATGCCAATGTCTTGAATGGATTTTTCTCCATATTTTCGATTTTTTTCAATACGAATGTAATCTATGTGCCAATGGTTCAAGTTTCCAGTCGCTTTGGTGAAATTTACAAATCGAAACTGAAAATTGGGTGTTAAGTATTGGTATTGAGCAATTGGTACGAAAAATTCTTGAAAACCCCCTATGAAACCACCACAAATTGCCCACTGTTTGATCCAGTTGTTGTTAATATCTTTAAAAAATAGCATTAACGTATCGTCTATTTCAGGCGCATCACCAATGCCTTGGCGTTGCACAAAAAAACTGATATATATGGAATCTTCGGGTTTGTAGTTGATGGTAGTTACTCCCATTCTGCGAAACTGCAGGTTTATGGGTTGTGATGTAAGGCTGTCTGCATACACCATTGTTCTTTTATCCAATGTATGGTATGGCTTTCCTTTCGCATTCAAGTGGTCAAAAGTGGCTGCGCCGTAATTGGGTGCTTTAACGGGAAAGGAGTTATTTACCCAAACAAGGTTATCGGTCCATATTTTTGGGGAAGGATAGCCAGCGGGTTGGATAAAATCTTCAAAAAATGGCAGGGTAAGGGTGTCGGAAATAGATAAGCCGATTTGGGCGGTAGGATTGTTTTGAATCGATGTGATGGGTCGATCGCCAATGGGTAAAAAACGCAGGTATGATTGCGCCGAAATCTCGGAATTTGCAAGGATACACAACAATAAAATTACTTTTCTTACCCGCATTTTAATTTTTGTTAGACCTTGTTTTAGGGCATGATTGCTAATACTGCTGCAACAATTGTGCTAATGTTAACGAATTTTAGATTGATTTATTTTAAAATAAAGTCATTTTATTGCATTACATCGCTTACTCTTCCTCAGGAACTGGCATTTCCGAAGCATTGGAAGTTGAGTCACTAGAAGGGGATAATTCAGTATCAACAACGATTAAATCCACAGTCGTACCTTTTAATACTTTTTGACCTGCTTCTATTGACCGCCCTCCCACTTTTTGTCCGATGACCAAATTGTTGGCATATTCAGCATATTCAAAGGTGATTTTTCCCAAAATTAATCCCGCATTTTTTAGAAGTGCTTTGGCCAGATTGAAACTGCAATCGGTAAGTTTGGGCATTGAAATTCTGGGTCTACTCGTCGCGTTCACGGTTACATATAACATCCTTCCGGATTTTACATCTTCGTTTGCCAATGGCAATTGTTCCACAATTACACCGGGCTTCATTTTGTCTAAGTAGACGGTGTCGATGATTTTCATCCGCAGCCCCATTTCACTCAGTTTCGCTTCGGCTTCAAAGGGTTTAGATCCAATGACAGCGGGCACAATGATTTTATCCCCGTGTCTCGTATAAGCATCAAGTCCAAAGTAACTTAGTGTTAGAATTATGGCAATGAAAAGTCCACCCAGTCCGATATTATACATCCAGTTTTTCACGCCATTCTATTTTCTCCAAATTTCAATATTTCTCTGATGAATTCAAAAGGTTTGTATCCTTTGATTGCAGCTTGGTGATAAATACACGTTGCTGGGGTCATGCCGGGCAATGAGTTTACTTCGATGATTATGGTTTCTACCTTGCCGTTTTCAAAAATTCTTACGAAGGCATCAATTCTGCAATACCCCGTTACATTGAGTGCGATGGCCACTTTTTTTAGCGTATTCCTTACTTCGGTACTGATTCTTGACTGTTCTTTTGGGTTATTTGAGAATCTGGATGGTGTTATGTTCTGTCCTTGTCCAGCTAAGAATTTCTCTTCAAGGCTAAGAATTTCACTTTCGGCGAGAGATTCAGAGGGTTCAAATATTTCATACAAAAGCTGTCCGTTAATATCATAGGAGGTGAGCATGCCTCCGGTAACTTCAAGGAATTTTGTTGCTCCAGCGCGATCAATAAATTGTTCAACTAAGAGGTCGGATTTTTGCGGTATCTCGTCGTTAGATTTCACGTTAAGCGCCGCGCAAAGCGCGGCGCTTAACGTGAAATCCTCTCGAAAAATCGCCTCCATGAACAAATGCAATTCCTCGGTAGATTTTATTTTCCTCACCGCAGCACTGCATCCGTCGTCCGCAGGTTTGGCAATTAATGGAAGACCATATTTTAACGAAATCGCAGTGCATAAATCAAAACCTCTCAATTGCCATTCTGACCTATTCACCAATTGATGTTCCGCCACCAAAAATCCCAAGTCTCTCAGTTTTTTATTCGTCTCGAACTTGTTAATTGTTACAGAAGATGCCTCACTTTCACTTCCATTGAAATATAGCCCCAATCGCGATAAATCCGCCTGAATTGTTCCATCTTCCCCTGGTCTGCCATGAAGCGCAATAAATACCCCCTCACATAAATTTGGCAATTCTGCAATCGGCACTTCTGTAGGTTTGAATGTGGGTAAAGTCCGTAGTACGGATTTTGTCAATGCACGACTTGCCTCTTGGATCTCCATTAGAACGGGGTTCGCCGAATAATGTAAAATCTTGTCCCGAATGTCATCGGCATTGTCCTTCAACATCATATTAATGGGCAAATGAAACAACCTATATGATTGATTGTCCCCAGTTAAAAACAAAGGAATCGGCTCGAATTCTTCGCTGCTACTGAGTTTTTCGTAGATGTTCCGTCCGCTTTCCATAGAAATATGACGTTCGAAACTGTATCCGCCCATCACCACGGCAATTTTCTTTTTTATCGCCGAAGATCCATGGCTGTTGTCTAACAATTGCTGACTGCGCTGCAATAGACTTTCGAATTTCTGACCTTTGGGGTGACTTTGAATTCTAGCACGCAGTGAATTGAAATAAATCAATGTCAAAAAAGCGCTTGGACTCAATCCAATCTCCGCCGCTTGGTGGAAAAAGAACGAGGACGGCATCATTCCACTCGTAGTATTGGGGTCGTTTAAGAAAATTTCCCCATTCTCATCGATGAAGCCATCAATTCTCGCATACACTTCAAACCCGAAATGGCCATATAACTGGCAACAAGCAAGCCGGATGTCCTCAATGAGTTCTGCGGTGACCTCAATTGGGGTTACTTTGTTACTTAATCCTGGTAAATATTTACTGCGATAATCAAATAGCTCACTATTTTTTCTAATTTCCGTTGGCGGTAAAGCAAAGGGAATGCCTGCCTCATCAGCTACTACGATGCAACTAAATTCTTTGCCTTCAATCAATGATTCGATGAGCACAATTGATTCACTATCGATCGATTGTAATTCGATGCGCTCCTTTGTTTGAAGCTGATTTTCGATGTACTCCATCAAAGCGTCTGGCAAATGGAAAGTTTGGCCATCGGCGATAAGCGGTAATCCCAATCCGCTGCGCAGGTCGGTGAGTTGTTTGATGTAAATAATTTGGGCATCGGAATCCATATTGTGCCATTCCTTTTGATGCAACGACAAATGGAAAAAAGCTAGGTTAATGGCATTGCAAAAAGCATCGAAATCGGCATGTTTTAATAGGCTGACACCCAAAGAGGAGCCTTGGTGTGCGGGCTTAATGACGAACTTCTCTCCAAATTCGATGTTGAATTGCACGAACAAGGATTTTCTTTCATTTTCCGTTGCGGCAAACCAGGATTGTTTATCAATTGTGTTGAATTCATTTACGAAAAGACCTGCTGTGGTTTGGAAGTCTTTTTGAACTGCTTTATTTATTCCAAGCGCCGACGGTAAAATGCCAGAACCCGAGTAAGGGATTCCATACCATTCCAATAGCCCTTGAATACTTCCGTCTTCACCATGGGTGCCATGCAATGCAAGGAAAGCGAAATCAAAGTAGGTTGAAAATTCATGCGCTTCAATCGGATTCCCAATTTCTTTTAAGAGGTTGAGTTGCTCGATTCTGTTATTCTCCAAATTTGCCAAACTTTCTGCATACACTTGGAAGCTGTGCGGTAATTCTGGTAAGCAATTGATTCTCTGCGTTTCTCGATGTAAAAAAGTGGGTGGATAAAAATCACGGATACTCCCTTTATACACATGTTCCCAATTCAGAAGACAAAAGTTTCCAAACGAGTCAACAAAAATAGGAATGGCTTCAAATAGCTCTTTATTGAGGCTGTCGTAGACAGTTCTGCCACCTGCAAACGAAACTTCTCGCTCTCGCGATTGTCCGCCAAAAAAGATACCGACCTTGATTTTCTGCATACGCTAATTCCTACAAATTTAATGTGAGTTGCTCATCGGTTAACGTCAGTTCTGCACAAAACACAAATGTGTTTTTCTCTTTGGGCATTATTACAAATAAAGTGGGGTTTACCGCTTTGATTTCGTTATTTTGCAGCATGAAGGCAGAAATCTTTTTAGCCAATGACGTTTCGTCATTTGCAAATACGAAATTACCAGCCAATATCGCCGAATTTTGGAAACAAAAACCCACTGAGAATCACTTTCACTATTACGGTCCTGAGGGGCGTTTTATTGGGGTTGTGAGCAAAGGCAAGAGCAATGCTTCGGAATGGGAGGTGCTAAGAAAGGCCGCCAATAAGAGTTTTTTGTTGTTCTCTAAAGACATCGAAAAGGTAGTAGTGAAAAATGTCAATTGCGATGCAGCAAAAGCATTGGCTTTTTTTGAAGGTTTGTTATTGTCTGATTATCAATTTGATAAATATTTAAAGAAAAAATCTCGTGACACTTCAATTGAATATTCATTAAAGGGTAAGGGTGAGGATAGGCAGGATGAGTTGAAAGTTATTGTTGCAGCGGTAAATTCGGCCCGTGACTTGGTAAATGAACCCGTGAATGCGCTTAATGCCCAAGGTTTGGCTGATGCTTTTGTGAAAATGGGCGATGCGGCAGGCTTTAAAGTGGAAGTTTTCGGTGAAGCCCAAATAGAGAGTCTAAAAATGGGTGGATTACTCGCGGTGAATAAGGGAAGTCAGGAACCACCAACATTTTCTATTCTAGAATACAAGCCTAAAAAAGCCGTAAATAATCAGCCGATCGTTCTCGTGGGCAAAGGTGTTGTATTTGATACGGGTGGGTTGAGTTTAAAGCCAACGCCCAATTCAATGGATATGATGAAGTGCGATATGGGCGGTGCAGCGGTTGTGGCAGGTGTCTTTGAAGCGGTTGCGAAATTGAAATGGCCCTTGTGGATTATCGGATTGGTGCCTTCTACCGACAATCGCCCGGGAGAAAATGCAACTTGTCCGGGTGATGTGATTACCATGTTCGACGGCACAACGGTGGAGGTCCTCAATACCGATGCGGAAGGTCGTTTGATTTTGGGCGATGCACTGTCGTTTGCGAAGAAATTCGACCCCCAATTGGTGATTGATTATGCAACGCTAACGGGCGCTGCGGCACGTGCTTTCGGCAGTTATGGTTCGGCTTTGATGGCCCAGGCTCCGGATTCTGTGGTTAAGTCATTGAAAAAAGCTGGCGATACCGTTTTTGAAAGAGTGGCTGAAATGCCTCTTTGGGAAGAGTATTACGAGGAGATAAAAGGAGGGATTGCGGATATCAAAAATTTAGGAAAAGGCGAGGGTGGCGCTCAAAGTGCAGCGATGTTTTTAAGGCATTTTACGCAGTATCCTTGGGTTCACATCGACATCGCGGGAACGGCATTTTCAACTTCGCCAAGCCATTATATCCCAAAAGGTGGCACAGGTGTTGGCGTTCGCTTAACTTTGGAGTTTCTTAGACAGCAGATCAATGGATAATTTTAAACCCGTAATTGGAATAACCCAAGGAGATCCCTCAGGTGTTGGGATGGAGCTCATCATCAAGGTTTTTTCCGATGAAAATATTTTCAAATATTGCACACCTGTACTATACGCAAACCCCAAAACCTTCGTGGCTTGGAAAAAGCATATGGAATTGCAGGAGCCTATGTATACCTTGATTTCAACGGCGGCCGAGGCAAAACCCGGGAAATTGAATTTGGTTGTTAGTAGCGATGCCGTTTTTGAATTAACCATAGGTAAATCTTCGGATGCTTCTGGTTTGGAAGCTTTGAAATCTTTAGATAAAGCCATTTCGGATGTCAATCATTTACAGGCTTTGGTTACCGCACCCATCGATAAATCTACTGTTGCTCCCCATTCGGCAGATTTTACAGGTCATACCGGCTATTTGGCAGAAGCATTTGGGAAAACCAATTATGCCATGATTTTAGCTAGCGAGGATCTACGCGTTGCTTTGGTAACCGAACATATTGCAATTACCGAAGTGGGTAAACATCTAACCCAGGATAAAATCGAACAGAAAATCGAAGTTGTATACGAATCATTAAGAAACGATTTCAATGTCCTCAAGCCGCGCATTGCTGTTTTGGGGTTGAATCCTCACGCGGGCGACAATGGTTTGTTGGGCAAAGAGGAGGAGACGTTGATTGTGCCGGCGATTCAAACGCATTTCAAGCGCGGAAAACTCGTTTATGGCCCTTATTCTGCCGATAGCTTTTTTGGCGGTGGGAATTACAAAAACTTCGATGCAGTGATTGCGATGTATCATGATCAAGGATTAATTCCTTTCAAGACATTGGCATTTATGGATGGCGTTAACGTAACGGCGGGGTTGCCCATCGTTCGAACTAGCCCAGACCATGGAACTGCCTATGACATCGCTGGAACCGGAGTTGCAGATACTTCAAGCTTCAGAGCCGCGGTATACGATGCAATTCACTTGGTGAGAAATAGAAATCAGTTTGCTGAGGATTTTGCAAATCCATTGGACTACGCAGATATGCGCCGGGAACGATTCCGGATTGATTTTTAATCAGCGCAACCGCGAATGATCCAACAGCCAACTGCAGGCCTTGATATAAATGCTAGCAGTTAGGGTCTCTTCTAAATCGAAGTATTCCGATAACTTGCCGGTTTTTGCCTGTTGCATCATGTGATTCACATTGGGAAATTCGGCATAGGTAACACCAACCCCCGCTTGTTCCATCGCTTTTACGAGTTGTCTTGTGGGTATGGGGTTTACCTGCTCGTCAAGCCCGCCTTGAACCATTAAAATGTCGCAATCTTTGAGTTGCAGAAAATCAGGTACTGGATCAAACTGAAAGAAATAGCGCGTCCACGCATTGAAGCCCAATGGTATATAGTTTCTTGCGAAGAAGGTTTCAACCGATTTCTCTCTGTATACCTTGGCGATTTTGGCGTTGTCTGATTTCCAAACCTTGTAGGCTTTCTGTAGGTTTTTGTCGCTGGATTTCACCCATTTGGAGAAGGCCAATGCGAATTGGTCCTTTTCTTCTGAGGTTGGTTGTGCAAGATCCTTGTTTTCGGAATTTCTGTTTTCACCCATTTCAATGGACAGCGATATCAACTTTCGTTGTGCATCGCCCAAATGATGGCAAGTAAAAGAGTCGTAGCCGTTGTTTTTCCATTCGTTTTGAAGTTGATAAACACTGGTTTCGATGCCGGTGCTCGTGGCTCCTGCCAAGGTTACAATGCCCGAAAGCTGACGTTTTTTCGACAACATCAATGCTACCGCAGCGCCTTCGCTATGGCCAATAACAAAAACCCGCGTGGTATCAATCATGGGTAAACTGCCCAAGTAATTGATGGCGGTCAGTGCATCGCTCACGTAAGATTCAGTGGTGGTGTTGGCCAAGAATTTGGTATCTCCTTGAGATTTTCCAACCCCACGATCATCAACCCGCAAAACGGCAAATCCTGATTGTGTGAGTGCGTCGGCCCAAACAGCAAAGGGCTTATGGGCGCCTAGGGTTTCGTCGCGGTCCTGCGGACCGCTGCCCGACAATAACAACACTACCGGGAACTGGTGGTGAATACCCGCCGTGTCAATATTGACTTTCACCAAGGCCGGCGCAGCAGGAAAGATGGGGAATGGTGCGATGGTTGTTTCGCTAACAATGGGTTTTAACGGCATGGCCATTCTGCTTACGGTGGCTGCCTCTATAAGTTTTTCACCGGACCAATCTCCGGCGTTATCAGGCGATTTTGGGTAAGTCAGCGTGCCGGAGAATTTCAATTTTCCCGAAGGATGTGAAAAATCCACCAATTTTACTTCGTAAGGAAAGGGGGCAACCGGCGTTTGTGGCTTGCGGTCGAAAATACTATGGTAAAACACACAAGGAATTTCCTGCCCGTTCTGTTTCCAGACCCCCTCCAATGTGGTTAAGTCTGTCAAGTGACCGGAAAATGTAGCTCCGAACCCCATTGTCCATGTCAAAGATTCAGTTTCCTCTTCCACCACAGTAGATTCTACCGCATATTCTTTTAATCCTTGCATCGGCACGTCTAATGTGGATTTATACTGGCCTTCTGCTCGGGTTACATTAAACGACAACCCAATTTGCATCGGTCCTGCTGAAACGGTTCCTTTCCAGTAGCCCAACCATTTTTCAAGGCCTGCATCCTGAGCAAATAGCATCCTCGACCAAAATAATATGCCCATCAAGGCAGTTGCAAATTTTAGTTTCATAGTTTATCCAATTTTGAGGTATTAGAACGCTTCGCCAACATAAAAATAGATGCCGTAACCGTCAGGATTGAAACCGACATCGATACGAGAAAAAATATCTTTTTTGGGAAATAACAAATATCTCAGACCTGCACCAGTTGACCATTTGTAATTGGTGGTTGGTATTTTGTCGGAAACGGACCCAACTGAACCAAAAACAGCACCACCAAGTCGCTTGCTAAAGCCGAATGGCAAAAAACGATATTCAATTTGAGCGGAAAGGTAGTTTTTGTCCCTGTAACGACCTAAATAATAACCCCTCATTATGGTCTCTCCTCCCATCATGCTGAGTTGATTAAAGGGTACCTCACCAGAGGAAAATTGACCAACGATTTGCATGGCTAACACTTGCTTTTTTGATGTTGGAATAAAATAACGGCCATCAAAAAATAAGGTTTTCATTGGAAAGGATGTTTCGAATAAAGAAGAATAATTGATATATGCAATTTCTGCTAAATATCCATCGCGTACGTTCAGCATGTTGTGTCTAGAGTCAAGGATAATCCCCAATCCAACGCCTAAATTTTGTGAGCCCGATGCACCCAAGGGGAGTGGAGTTTGTATGCTACTTTTCCATTTAAATTCTAGATTGGTTAGTTGTTGGTAGTCGAATTCTAATCCAGCAAATAAATTGTTTTTTAGTCTGTAAATAAACCTTTCTCTTACGTTGTAATAGGTTGCATCGACCAAAGCCAATGGCTTTTTTGCAATGTCAGTTCCAATCCCGTAATAAGACAGCGGATAGTTTTGAAAGCGCATTTTACCCAAAGCCAGAACGTTGTTGTTTTTACCATAAATGGCGTGGTCAACCCAAAGCCCTAACTGTCGTTCTTGGGTGTAAAATCCAAATGCACTGATTTCGCTCAGCCGCAGGGTAGTGTCATTGTTGTAATGAAAAACAGTGATTGTACTTAATCCAAATTCCCACTTTGTTTCTGGCGAATACCCGATGGTTGGATAGATGAGAAAACGGGGTTTTTTCGAACTCATAGTGTCGTGAATCATGTTCATGATCCAAACGGGCAAATGGATTTTTTTCTTTTGGTTGGTGTCGCTCACATGGGTAAAGGGCCTGTAAATTGAGGACTGCATACAAAGTGGGGTGTTAAATTTTTTGTTTTGTATGTCCAAAGAACAATTTAATGATCCTGGATTTTGGCTGCATGCAGAACTATTTGTGCCGTTATCAGGAAAGGAATTTGCGACTGCAACGCAATTGAAAAAAAAGAGAAGCGCTCGGAATTGTCGTGAAAAAATTTGCTCCTTAAGGCTCGTAGACACATTTTGGTATAAAATGCTTTTGGATGTGCGCATCCCAACAAATTTAAGACTTTTAAATTTGTTAAAATAGAAAAAGTCACCATTGCTATTGACTTTTCTGTTGTTGTAGCGAAGGGGGGAATTGAACCCCCGACCTCAGGGTTATGAATCCTGCGCTCTAACCACCTGAGCTACCTCGCCGTTGAGGGTTGCAAAAATAGTGACTTCCGTGTAATTTTGCAATCTGTGGTGAAAAATCCCCAAAAGACTAGTTATCAGTTTGATGGGCCGTTCAAAACGGATTCTACATGTCCCATCACTACCTCCGGACTCAAGGTTTCCATGCAACTCGTGCCATCTACGCAACTGCCTCTGTAAAAACACTTACATTCTTTAGGAGGTTGAACAATTGCGCCTTTGTTGAATAAATCAAACTCATGGGGATTGAAAATATTATTCATTAACACAATCTTTTTGCCTAGTCCCAATGTTAGATGCATGCCCATAGTGACTTGGGTTACAACCAAATCGCACTGGTCAATCAGATTGATAAATTGCTGCAAAGGGAAGTTCCCCAAATAGGTTGCGCCGCTTCCTGCCTCAATGGCCAAGTTCCTATCGTGCTCTTGTGCGCCTCCCAGTAACAAGGGCGTATATCCAGCCGCTGCAATGGCTTTTGCCAAATCAATCCAATTTTCAATGCTCCACAAACGAGTGGTCCAGCGGTCGCCGCATCCTGTATTTAGTCCGATTATTGGCTTGCTATGGTCTAAGTTCCAAACAAAACCTTTGTTGGCGTGATTGTCTAACAAATAGGGTTCGCCTTCGTATTTGAGACCGCATAGTTCAAAAATTTCCGTGCAATAGTTTTTTGTGTTTGCTTTGCTCACATCATCGAACATGCCGGTGTTGAATTTGTGCTGGGCAAGTGCATTGACAGGCTGCGTGGCACCATCTTTCAAGATGAAACCATATTTTTCCTTCGCAGTCACCATTTTCAACAAAGCCGATGCTTCTTTTTCTTTATCGAGGTTAATGGCGATGTCCCAATCGGTGTTGGTAACATACAATTGCGCTTCGATGCCTAATTTATACACTTCATGGATTTCATCTTTGGGCAAAATGTCAGGAAAAAGGGTGATCCAAGTAAATTTGGCATGCGGAAATAATTTTTTATATCGGGTAATTAGGGGTGTTGTTCGAATCACATCGCCCATGGCGCCCAATTTTATGATAAGAATTTTCTTTTCGATGGGGGTGTATGCGGGGCAGTTTTCACAGTGAAAGCCTTGTTCTTTGTGGGGTTTGCAAGGTATATGACCCAGGAAGTGAAGACAGTCTGCATTGAATTTCATGGGGCGAAAATAGTTTTTTCATTTCAAACCCTTGTCATTGCAACTATTCAGGCACAAAAGTTGTCTAAATTTAACAAAGAGAAATAAGCGTGCTTAGAATTCTGAAACGTTGTTTGGTATTGGTTTTTTTGTCGGCTGCTTCAATCGCGCAGGCCACTCACCTTGTTGGGGGATTTTTGACGTATCGTTATTTGGGCTCGAACGGTAGTAACAGTCAGTATCGGGTTAATATTTATACTTATCGGGATTGTTCGCCATTGGATGGTGGGGTAAAGTTTGATACGGAGGTTGGACTCTGTGTTTACAACGACAATAAAACGCTTTACACATCCTACAAAGCAAAGTTGATATCGGAGAAAAGCGTAAATCCTGTGGGGAATACCAGTTGTCCGGAAGTTGCAAAAGCTTGTTTGAAGCAGGGCGTTTTTGAGGTGAACATAACGCTGCCTAATTCTACTAAGGGGTATCATTTGAAATGGGAGCGTTGTTGTAGGAATACGCAGACCAATTTGATCGACAATAATGGTTCGCCTTTTCAGGGTCAGACTTATTACGGGTATATTCCTCCGTCTGCGATTCAAAATAGTTCTCCTTCGTTTTTGGATATGCCGGTGCCATTTATTTGTGCGGGTGATACTACTACGATTCGGAATCGTGTGATTGATTTGGATGGAGATTCGCTCAGTTATCGTTTGGTAACGCCATGGCAGGGGGGGCAGGCCAACTGGGTTGATGTTTTAAATTGTCCGGATCCGATGGCTATTTTTGATACGGTACAATATGTTGCGGGTTTTAATTCAAATAAACCTTTTGGTAGTGGTGGGTATGCTTTTGTGGATGCCTTTAACGGGTTAACGACCTATATGGCTCCTAGTCCAGGTAGATATGCGGTGGCAATTGAGGTCACTGAGTGGAGGAACGGCATCGCAATTTCATGGGTTCGATTGGACTTGCAGATTATGGTGATTGCTTGCGGGGTGAACAACAAACCTCGTTTGAGTTATGAGGGAGGAAGTTCAAATTGGTATGTGGAGGCTGGCGAGACGATTTGTAGGAAGGTTACGGCCACGGATTTGAAAGACACGGGGGATATTCTTACTTTGAAGGCTTATGGCGATATTTTAACAGGCACCAACGGCTTCAAAGGAACCAAGGCTACTATGTCGCCCAGCACCAACAGCGCCCGTAAAAAGGTTGAATCTACATTTTGTTGGACGCCTGATTGCAATACGAATGCGAAGGTGCCTTATCGGGTGACGTTTGAGGTGTACGACAATGGTTGTCCATCGAAGTTTGTGAATGAAAATGTGTTGATTTATGTCAAGCCTTTTGTCCCGGTGGAGACGGTGAAAGGCTCAGTGAATTTATGTCAGAACACGTTGAATCAGTTATACGAGGTGAACAAGTACGTTGCTTCACGTCAGTATAAATGGGCTGTAACGGGTGGGGTGATTAGCGGTTCGGATACGGGCAGGTATGTGAAGGTAAGTTGGGGATCTGCGGCTTCGGGCAAGATTACGATTGCGGTGAAGAATAAGTTTGGGTGTAGTGCTGATATTTCATTGAATGTTAATTTGATAGCGGCGCCGGCGAAGCCGGCGCTCGCTGGTCCCGATACCGTATGTTTAAACCAAACATCAATATTTACTACGCCCAATCTTCTGCCCAAATACACGGTTTCTGCGGTGGGTGGTTCTGTGTTGTCGGCCGCCGTGAATGGGACATCGTATCAAATCAAAATTTTGTGGAATAAATCAGGGAAAGGCTCGGTTGTCATTTTTGGAACCAACACGGTGGGATGTAACAGTGCCATTGATACATTTAATGTTTATGTGAGTTCTCCCGCCGGTAGTGGTATCATTGGTCCGGTGAGTGTTTGTCCGAATAACAAAGGCATCTTGTACTCATTGGATAAAAAATATTATAAGGCAACCTACAGTTGGAAGGCGACGGGCGCAACCGCATCGAAAAATATCAGCGATACTTTGTTTTCTGTGGATTGGGGAGGTATAGGTACGGGGACATTGAGGGTTATCGTAACGGATCGATTTGGTTGTATTGATACGGCAAATCTTTCGGTAAAGAAAAATCATGCCCTCGCGGGTCAAGGGCCAACAGGTCCAGGCAATTTGTGTGAATTAACTACAGGTGTATCCTATTCTGTGAAGCCTGTGAGGGGTGAATCATATATATGGAGCCTTGCCGGTGGTAGTTTTCCGGGTGGATCTTTGGGGAGTTCCATCAAGGTGAATTGGGGCGCAGCCGGGTTAGCCTGGGTGGGTGTTATTTCCGCGGCATTTGACTCTGTGAGTAAATTGCCTTGTTTATCGCCGTTGAGTAAATTGCCAGTGGTATTGAATGGCGCGCCAAAATTATCGCCGTTGAATGATGTTACGTATTGTCAGTCGAAAATGCCATTGGGATATTGGACAGGCAAAAATGCGGGCGTTAAAAAATATGAATATAATTTTTCTGGTTTGAAGGTTACACCCAATATTTCAACGGATTCTGCACAATGGTTGTTAACGATAAGTCTTGATACATCTGGTGTTTTCCCAGCAAAGATTCGGGCAATTTCACAAACGGGCTGTCCTGGTCCATGGGTTACGGCGATAATTACGATCAATCCAAAGCCAAAAACGCAGTTGATTTCCGGTTCGTCTGCGGTTTGTGTGCCAAATATTACTGGTTATAGTTATGGAATCAATGGGCTGCCCAATAGCACTTTTGTTTGGCGGGTGAGTGGCGGTAGTTTTGTTTCTGCACCATCGTCTACATCGAGCAGTGTGAATATTGACTGGACATTGAGTGCGCAGCCTGGATTTGTCCAGGTGATTGAAAAAAGCGAGAAGGGTTGTATGGGAGATACGTTGCGTTTGGAGGTATTTGTAGACAATAGTAGTTTGGATTTGCGTTGGGTGAGTATTGCACCTCCGCCAAGTTCTGATGGTACAATGAATTTGCGGTTTGAATTATTGAATGCCCCACGGAACGTGGGAAGTTTGGATATTGAGCGCCGCCCTGCGGGCGGCGCCACCTTTGCAAAAGTAGGAAGCGCTGCAACCAATGATACTTTTTACTCGGATAATACCATTGCTCCGGATGCTTCGGCGTATGAATATCGCATCGCAACAAAAAACTTGTGCGGACAGACACTTTACAGCGCGCCGCATACCTCAGTTTTGCTCAATGGGGTAAAAACCGGCCCCTTTACAATGAACATTACCTTCTCCGGGTATTTGGGATTCCCCGGCGGCATCGCCAGATACGAATTGTATCGTTCCTTGCCCGGAAGCAGTGGTTTTCAGTTGTATCAAAACTATACGTCACCAACGACAGATAATTTTAATAACGGACAAGACAATTACCAGCAAATTTTCCGAATCAAAGCCTATGAGCAGGGGGGGAATCGAGTGAGTTGGAGCAACGATATTGTGATCAATTTTGAGCCCGTTGTCTTTATTCCTGATGCCTTTACACCCAATAACAATGGTAGAAATGAAGTCTTTTTGCCCTATACAGGCGGTTTGAAAACCTATTTGATGGCCATTTATGATCGCTGGGGTGAGAAGATTTTCGAAACCAATAGCACCACCGAAGGTTGGGATGGAACTGTGGGTGGGAAAACAGCCATGGAAGGGGTTTACGTTTATCGCTTGCAATATTCGGATTTCAAGAATAAAGAATATAGCAACGTTGGTACACTCCACTTGATTCGTTAATGGGTTTTATTCAATCAAATAGGCAGTGGGTGACCTCGATAATACGACAAAAAACAAAAAATCGAATCGATGAAGTGTATAAAATTCCT
>NSIB01000009.1 GCA_002737625.1 Flavobacteriales bacterium
TTGTACTTCGTGAATGCCATTGGAGAAAATCAAACCGCCATTTGCAAACAGTTCATCAAGCAATAAAGCGAATTAATTTCTTTTCAAAGCATTTAACGCCCGGTGGAAACGCTGGGCGTTTTTGTTGTGCTCATCCAAGGTAATCGCAAAATCATGTTGTGGGGTAAGATCAGATTTCGCACAGAAATAAATATACGGATACTGAGACCCAAACAAACAAGAGTCGATGGCCTTCAGGTTAGGAATACAAAGTGCTCCAATGGGCAAACCTTTATACAAATAGGTATTATATGATGATTCAATTTTAGTATCCCGATTCAGCACCCTACCCGCCCTACCTCTGGCAAAAACAACTGTTGGATCCGCTTGAAGTAGCATTCCTTTTTTAAGTCGATTTTTATAGGTCGATGCGATTTTCCCGAACTCCGGACTGTAGTTGCTTTCCTTGGTTACAATAGATGCAAGCTTTACAACCTCAACTGGTGTTAGGTCGATTTTCTTGGCCGCCAACATCCTTTCTTTTGTCCAAAAATCATGGGCTGACAACGACATCTTCTCCATGAAAATTTCTATCGTTGTTTTGCGTTTAAACAAATATGAGTTTGGAATAAACAAAGCCTGCCAGTTTAAAGGTTGGATTTCCCCCTTACTAAATGTCATTTCATTCCAATGCTTAAAGTTGTTTTCATCCGATAAAAAACGCTTCAGCGACCCTTTCTCCCATGAAAATTTTTCTGTCATTTTTGCATCTACGGCATCTAAATCCCAATGACTGTTGATGGTAATCATTTGTTGCTCTCGTTGAAACCTAACCAACAATCGAATCAAGTTCCAAAAACTCGTTTTCGTCTGAATTACAAGCGATGTGGTTCCCTGCAAATGCAATTTCAATCCTTGCCATTTGGCTATTGTGGAAATGGATGGATATACTTTCACGCCCGTTACTGTGTGGATGTAATCATCAAAATCGTTATCAGAAATGGGTGTTTGATACGAAATGAGTTGATTTTTCTGGTTTTTCGAATACCAATTTTGCGTAACCGCTACCCACACACCCAACAAACAAAATAGCAATACCAAAAGGCCAAAAATCGATTTTAAACGCATCTTGATACAAAAATGGGGTTTTTTGGTGTAAAGCGCGAATTTTCAGATTGAAATACCCATGTTGGCGACAAAAAACATTAGGTTTGTGATGTGAAAATCCTACTGATTGGATACGGAAAAATGGGTCAAATCATTGAAAAGTTGGCCAACCAACGCGGGCATCAAATCGTTGGTAAATTTGATTCCAAAACTCCTTATTCAACTGAAAATCATGTTCAGGCCGATGTGGCCATAGAATTCAGTTGTCCCGAATTAGCGCTTCAACATATCAACAGTTGCTTTATCAATAATATTCCAGTGGTAGTTGGTACAACGGGATGGTACAACGAGTTTGATCAAATAAAACAAAATCGCATACAGCACAACGGTGCTTTGTTTACGGCAACAAATTTCAGCCTGGGTGTAAATCTGTTTTTTGAGATGGGTAAACAGCTCACTAAAATCATGAATGGCCATAACTACCAATGTAACATCCACGAAATACATCATACTGAAAAGAAAGATGCCCCGAGTGGAACCGCAATTACACTAGCGGAAAACGTAATCAAATCGTCATCTACATTAAATCATTGGGAATTGGCTGATCGTGTACAAGAATTTAACACCCATGATTCACAAGATCAAAATGCACTTCCAATCTATGCCGAACGACAACCGAATGTCCCTGGAACACATATATTGAGTTTTGAAAGTTCCGTAGACAGCATCAAACTGGAACATGAAGCCAAGAATCGCGAGGGATTTGCCATCGGAGCTATCGTTGCCGCGGAATGGTTGATCGGAAAAACGGGCGTGTTTGGTATGTCCGACTTACTTAACTTTGAAAATTGATTTTAATTCATGGAGAGCTTTAATTCCAACCTATTCCTCATCCTTTGGGTGATTTGTTTTGTCCTCACGCGTGTTGGACTTTCGAAAATGTTCAAATCTGCTGGACAATCCGCTGTTATGGCATGGATTCCCATTCTTAGTTGGTGGTATTGGATAAAAATCGTAGGTCGACCCAAATGGTACATCATTGGAATGGTTATCCCCGGGGTTAACATTCTGTTCAGTTTTAATATCACGCTTGATATTTTACGCTCCTTTGGCAAAAACGGATACTGGCAACAGTTGTTTGGTACCGTCTTTAGTTTCATATACTTCCCTATTTTGGCGTTCAAAGACCTCAAATACTATGGTCCTGCTGGCGATCGCGAATGGAAAGAGGCCAATGTTCCAAAACACAATGGTTTAAGAGAATGGGGCGATGCGATTTTATTCGCTGCCTATGTGGCTGGTGGAATGCGCGCCATTTATTTCGACCTTTATCAAATCCCAACCCCTTCAATGGAATCGAACTTAATGGTAGGTGACTATTTGGTGGTTAGCAGGGCTAAAATAGGTATGCGAATTCCAATGTCGCCCATATCTGTCCCTGTTCTGTCTACCAAACAAATCATGGGTGTAAAGGCTTATTCCGACTTGTTAGAATTGCCGTATATGAGGTTGCCTGGTTGGTATACAATCAAAAACAACGATATCATTGTTTTCAATTGGCCAGCAGACGACGATGCCAATGCCGATGGGATTTCTGATTACAAACAATCTGAGACGGGAATGGAATTGAATCTTCCTATCGATAAAAAAGACAATTATGTTAAGCGTTGTGTTGGAATCCCTGGTGATCGCATTTCAATTGTTGGCGGCAATATCTACATCAATGGCAAGCCTTTGCCTAGAGTGGGAAAACAGCAAAAACGATATCTCGCTTTGATGCGTGAGCCAATCACCGAAGACTTTTTAGCGGATAACAATTTGGGCGATTTTAACTTTCCACCCAATGCGGAACAGATTCAAAAAGCCGCTGAGAGAACTGGCAAATACATCATCCCCTACCATATTTTCACATGGCCTGAGAATTATGAGCAGTTAAAGAACAATCCTTCTGTATTGAGCATATTCCCTGATACCATGGACATTGGTTACCAAAGGGTGCTATTTCCAGGCAATGTGAGAGAAAATGGTCAGCTCATAGACAACCATGCAGACACATCGTTAACAGACTTTTTGAAAGCAAAATGGAATCTAAATAACTACGGTGAAGTTTATCTTCCAAAGCGCGGAGAAACCATCACTCTAACAACCAAAAATTGGGATTTCTTGAAGTTGGCGATTAATAAATATGAAAGTGCTGGAATTACCATGCAAAATGGCAAATTCTACACGAATGATGGCTCCGAGGAAATCAAGAGTTATACCTTTCAAATGGGATATTATTGGATGATTGGCGACAATCGATACAATAGTTTGGATTCAAGATACTGGGGCTATGTACCTGAAGACCATATCGTTGGAAAGCCACTATTCACCTTCTTTAGCATCAAGAAAGTAATGGCGATTGATCCAGAAACAAATCAACCTTTGAGTTATAACGGCAACATGGAATATCGTTCAAAGGGCATTCGTTGGAGCAAGATTTTTAGTTGGATAGAATAGGTATCTCAATCAATTCGATGATATCGGGGGAAATAGCCCAATTTACAAGGGGGGATTTAATGGAACTATAGTAGAATAACCAACACTATTGCCCGCAAAATTGAAATTTTCACAATACCCATGAGATTTCAGCGCTTCAATATCTTGTGGCAACAACAATCCCAATGCGGATAATAAACCGTGAGCCACTTGATATTGGGGGCCCATTTTCCCATCGTCAACTTTGATAGCAATACCCCAGTTTTTTTCTGGAATTGATAAACAATAAACACCGTCTGCACCCGTTTTACCAACAATTCTTCCGTTGGTAACGCGCATTAAATCAGTACAATAACGCTTTGTTCCGGCAATTAATTCGGGATAATTTGTCACCGCGTGAACAATGCGTTTACAAGCGGAATCCATTGCTTTATTTTTCCAAGACATCGGAGCAATTAAATTTTTATAGGCTAAGGCCTGATTGTACAATGGCATACCAAAAATTGGCGCCGAACATCCATCTACACCCACACTTAAATCATCTGAATTCATTTCACAGAATTGTGCAGTAACTGCTTTAATTGCTTGATGCAATGGGTGTTGTAGATTTAAATAGTCTATGATTGAATAATCTTGTTGAACGCAATATGCCAAAAACCCAGCATGCTTTCCGCTACAATTGTTATGCATACACGATGGTCCTAAATCATTTTTAATCAATCTAATATAATCGCTTTTGCGCGTAGGCTGTTGGGCCCCACATTGCAAAGAATCTTTATTCAATTTCACCTTGCTCAAGACGTCATTCACTACCGATAAATGCATATCTTCTCCGTTGTGCGATGCACACATAATGGCCAATTCCTTTGGTCCAAAGCCCAAATGATCAAATCCTCCTGAGAGTAAAAAAGGAATCTGCTGAAAATATTTTAACGCTGAACGAGGGAATGAAAGCTGTTGAATATCTCCCATGCTCCATATTACCTCTCCTTTTTTATCCACCACGCAAAAGGATCCTCTATGAAAACTCTCCACTATGCCCCCTCGATAACTTTGAACTAGGATGGGGTTTGCAGAATTATTAAAATCTGTCATTGTGCTATAATCTCTGTTGACCCAATAAAAACAACACCGCCATTCTCACTGCAACCCCATTTTCTACTTGCTGAAGTATCATGCTGTGTTTGGAATCGGCCACATCGCTCGTAATCTCCACGCCCCGGTTAATTGGGCCTGGGTGCATAATACAAATTTCTTTGTCCAATCGATTCAACTTGTCCAATGTTAGTCCATACAAATTTGAATATTCCTTTAATGAAGGAAAATACCTTTGATCCTGTCTTTCCAATTGAATACGCAACATATTGGCTACATCGCACCAATTCAGTGCTTCTTCTAAATTGTGTGAAACCTTAACTCCAAGATGCGAAATATACTTAGGTATTAATGTTGCGGGGCCACAAACCATCACTTCGGCTCCCAACAATTGCAAACTGTAGATATTGCTCAAGGCTACGCGGGAGTGCAAAATATCACCCACGATCACCACTTTTTTTCCAGCTACATCGCCCAATCTTTCTCGGATGGAAAACGCATCCAACAGTGCTTGAGTTGGATGTTCGTGGGTTCCATCACCCGCATTGATAATTTGCGCATCGATGTGTTTTGACAAAAACAAGCAAGCGCCCGGTGCCGGATGACGCATTACAACCATATCCACTTTCATACTGAGGATATTATTGACTGTATCTATCAAGGTTTCACCTTTTTTTACACTGGATGATGAACTTGAAAAGTTAATGATATCAGCGCCCAAACGTTTTTCTGCCAGTTCAAACGAAACCCTTGTTCTCGTAGAATTTTCAAAAAATAAATTTGCGATGGTTATGTCACGCAAAGCGGGCGTTTTCTTTACTGGTCCATTTAATAATTCTTTAAAATTATCAGCCGTTTCAAAAATCGTTTGTATATGGGATGCGCTTAATCCCTTAATTCCTAGTAAGTGTTTGATTGGTGTGTTCGATGTCATTCCTTACTGCTTAAAAGCCACACTTGAGGATGATCCAATGACCAATCCACTTTTACATGTTCTCCCGTACTTCTAGAATCAACCACTACTCCTGTGTAATTTGGCGAAATGGGTAATTCCCTTTGAAAACGGCGATCTACAAGAACCATCAATTCTACTTGTTTAGGTCTACCAAAGCTCATTAAAGCATCTATCGATGCACGCACACTTCTACCCGTGTACAAAACATCATCAACCAAAATAATATTCAGATTTTCGGTTGAAAAATTGATATTCGATTTCTTTGGCATAAAGATTTCGCCCCGCCCGATATCATCCCTAAAAAATGTATGATCGAGTTCTCCATATTTTAAATTTGTTTCGGGCTGAAGTTCCGTGATAATTTCAACCAATCGCTTGGACAAATGAATTCCCCTCGGTTGTAAACCGATGATAGCGGTGTTAGAAAAATCACCATGTAATTCTATCAACTGTAACGCAAACCTTCTAACAATGAGGTTTAATTTGTTATGGCTGATGAGCAATTTAGGCTGACTCATTGGATAGCAAAATTACGGTTTCAAACTCTTCTTTGGTGATAGATATTACAGATAATCTCGGTTGTTTAATTAATCCGATATTTAACAATCTTGGATCCGATTTTAAAACAGACAACGAAACTGGATTTTTGAGTGGGTAAACAGGCTTAACATCAATAACTACCCATGCTGTTTCGGCTGTGGTGGGATCCTGATAATGGGTTCTAATAACTTCCGCTACACCTACAACCTCTTTGCCTTCATTGCTATGATAGAACAAGCACAAATCACCTAACTCCATACCTTGAAGATTATTTCGGGCTTGATAATTCCGCACACCATCCCAAAATGTATGTCCGTCTTTCATAAACTTCGCCCAACTGTACTTAAAGGGCTCAGATTTTATCAACCAAAAGTTCATAAAGGCAAAATAATGTCAATTTGAACAAAGTACAAACAATTCAGACGTAGATAGAATCACCAATTTATAGACAATTTAATTACTGATGAAAATATTGACAAAAAAAGTTGCATAAACTTGACAATATCAATTTTATGTTGTTCATTTACCAAGCACAAAGTTGTCAATTTTTTTAACAATGTATCTAAAAGAAAATCTCAAATTATTACGTAAACGCCGCAAACGGAGTCAGGAAGATGTTGCCAAGAGCCTAAAACTTACGCGTTCCGCATACAACAGTTATGAAAATGGTGTTGCTGAGCCGGGCATTCAAATATTAATTCGCTTGTCGGAGTTTTTCCAAATCAACATAGACAAATTGATTCGCATCGATTTAAATCAGGTGGGTGAAATGCAACTCTCTCAATTGGAAAAAGGATTTGACTTAGATTTGTCTGGTACACGATTGCGCATATTGGCAACTACGGTAAATTCGGATAACGAAGAAAACATCGAATTGGTTCCTGTAAAAGCCAAGGCTGGTTATGCTACGGGATATGCTGATCCAGATTACATCAAAACCCTACCCGCTTTTAATCTCCCATTTTTATCGGCCAATCGAAAATACAGAAGTTTTCCCATTTCAGGAGATAGCATGCCACCGGTATCTGATGGCGCTTTTGTCACCGGTGAATATATACAAGATTGGAATATGGTTAGAAATGGACATCCTTATATCGTTGTTACACAAGAAGATGGCATTGTATTTAAGGTACTTTACAATCGAGTGGAAGAGGATGGTACATTTTTATTATGCAGTACAAATCCAGGATATGCGCCCTATACGGTAAAAGTGAGTGAAATATTGGAGGTCTGGAAATTTATAAATTATATCAATGCAAAATTTGAAGAGCCCAAAGCAACGGAATCAGACGATATCGGACCAGCAATTCGAATGATCCAAAGAGAAATTGGCTTAATCAAAGACAAGGTTAAGAACATCGAAGAAAAGATATAATCGTTTCTTTCTTGAATTTGGGCATCTATAATGCCTCAGTTTGAATGGATTGTTTTATTTTTGTAAACACTTTATTCAGCGTAAATGAAATTCAGTAAAAAAGTATACCTTGAGTGGTACAGAATCATCCTATTGCAACGTCGTTTTGAAGAGAAAGCTGCACAGTTATATGGACAGCAAAAAATCAAAGGTTTTTGTCATTTATACATAGGTCAGGAAGCCATCACGGCGGGTATGATGTCGGCCATTAAAAAGGGCGACAAAGTAATCACTGCATATCGTGATCATGGACATGCCTTGGCGTTGGGTGTTTCAGCAAATGCCGTTATGTCTGAATTGTTTGGTAAGGAAACAGGATGTACCGGTGGAAAAGGTGGAAGCATGCATATGTTCTCTAAGGAGCACAATTTTGTAGGCGGACATGGAATTGTTGGGGCGCAAATCCCAATGGGTGCAGGTCTTGCTTTTGCTGAAAAATATAACAACACAGGAAATGTAAGCTTAACATTCTTTGGAGATGGCGCAGCCCGTCAGGGTGCATTACACGAAGCATATAACATGGCAATGCTATGGAAGTTACCCGCTGTATTTATCTGTGAAAACAACCAATATTCCATGGGAACAAGTGTAGAAAGAACAACAAACCTTTTGGATATTTACAAAATCGGTTTGGGTTTTGATATGCCGAGTTTCCAAGTGGATGGGATGAAGTGTGAAACAGTGCATGAAGCCATTGCTGATGCTTGTGAACATGCACGGACCGGAAAAGGTCCAGTTTTTCTCGAAATCAAAACATATCGTTATCGCGGCCACAGCATGAGTGACCCTGCAAGTTATCGGACAAAAGAAGAAGTGCTGTATTATAAGACCAAAGACCCATTGGAGACAACAAAAGAGACCATATTAAAGAAAAACTTTGCTTCTGAAAAAGAATTGGATGCCATAGAAGACGCCATTATGGCCACAGTAAATGCGAGTGTTGAATTTGCGGAAAACTCAGATTACCCAGATGCTGCTGAACTCTTTACTGATGTTTATATCGAAAACGATTACCCATATATTACCGACTAAATTTTAATTTCTTATATTCGCGCCCTCGTTTAACCATTATGAACATCAAAGAAAGCTATCAACTACTGCAAGCCAGAATCAAAAACTTCTACGAAGTGAATAAGAAACATGTTCAAATCGTAGGTATTGGAACCTTGGCGATTTTCGGTGGCATGATTTATTGGTTCAATTTTTACATGCCTTCTCAAGAAAAAGAAGCTTCAGTAAAATTTGCAAAAATGTACCATTTTTTTAAAACAGACTCATTCGATATCGTTTTAAAAGGAGATAAAAAGAATAAAATCACTTCCGCGGTTAGCATTGCCGACGATTATGGCTTCACTAAGAAAGGTAAAGAAGCAGCTTTGGTTGCAGGTTTATCGTATTTGAAGAAAGCAGAATACAAAAAAGCATTAGATTATTTGGATAAATGCAGTGCGAATGATGCATTGTTGGGTCCTTCTATCATTGCCGCGAAAGCAGCTTGTAAAAGTGGCTTGGGTGAATTAGAGAAAGCCGCCAGTCTATATGAGAAAGCCGCTCGCTTGGGCGATAACGAATACACGAGTGTTTATTTTCAAAAAGCTGGTGTACATTATGAATTGACAAAAAACTATGGTGCTGCATTGGCTTGTTACGAAGAACTCGATAGCAAATACGGCACAACCAGAGAAGGTCAAGACGCTGAGAAGTACATCTATCGCATCAAAGGCTTGATGGGTGAATTGAACAAATAACACGCAGGTGGCAACAGCGATTCCTTCTTCTCCCTCACCTACTTTTTCCTACAATAACCAACATTACCAAATTGGTGTTGTTACTGCAGCATGGAATCAACACATTACATCGATCTTGAGAAAAGGGGCCATTGATACTTTAAAGCATCACAAGTCTTTTCAGTCTATTTCCATCATTGAAGCCACTGTTCCCGGTGCATTTGAAATACCAACGGCGGCTCAATGGCTATTCGAAAAAGGTTGCGACGCGGTTATTACGTTGGGCTGTGTAATCAAAGGTGATACACCCCATTTTGATTATGTATGTGAAGCAGTCACTCGCGGTGTTGGCGATTTATCTTTAAAGATAAATAAACCTTGCATTTTTGGTATTATCACAACCAATACTGAAGAACAGGCACTAGAACGTGCCGGCGGCAAACTAGGCAATAAAGGTTCAGAAGCGGCAGAAGCAGCTTTGTGGATGCTATTTACGAAAGAATCTATTGATCAACAATAATTTACCCTATTTTAATACTTATTTATCATGTCAGACGAATTAGAAAAGGCATCTGAAAGCTACGCGGAGCAATTAACTGTAGCCGAGCAAATGATTGAACTCAACACTGAGGAAATTTCATTGGAATTACAGTATTCAACCCTTACCAAAGAGGAGTTACTCGCAGCAGCGGATGCATTGGTCCATGCAATCGATGTGAAGAAAGCCTTCAATCAATTGCAGGCGATTCGCAATGCATTGGATGACTTACTGGACCAAGAAAGACCAGGAATAATTCGAACGTGGGTAGAAGCAGGGAATGATCCTAGAGATTTTGTTGCCCCGGTAGACAGCACAAAACAATCAATTCAGCGCATCGTTACCGACTTCAAAAAAAGACGTGAAAATGAGCGGAAACGTGCGGAGGAAGAAAAACTCCACAACCTAAAGCAAAAGCAACTCATTCTCGATAAAATCAAAGCGTTGGTAGATTCTGAAGAAACCGATCAAAGTTTAAATGCGCTCCGAGATTATATGCGTGCATGGAAAGAAGTAAGGCAAATTCCAAAGGAATATCAAGACGAATTATACGCCGCATATAAATTTCAAGTCGACAAATTTTACAATCAACTTTCTGTTTTCAACGAATTGAAAGAATTGGATAAAGATAAAAACTTAGAATTAAAAATTGATTTGATCAAACGTGCAGAACAATTGAAAGACGAGCCCAATATTAGAAAAGCCTTGTTACAATTGAACAAATACCATGATGATTGGAAAAATACGGGACCGGTTAGAGCAGAAATATCTGAAGACATTTGGAAACGCTTTAAGGCAGCATCAGATATCGTAATTGATGCAAAAAAGGCCGACCAAGTAACCTTAGATGCTGAAAGACAGCAGAACTTAGATAAAAAAATCGTACTTATTGAACGCGCCGAAACCAGCATCGCAGTAGTGCCAACACAACCCAAGGAATGGGCCAAGATTGGTAAAGAGTTAGATGAATTGATGGCCGAATGGAAAAAGATAGGCCCTGTTCCCACTGATAAAAACGAAGAGATTTGGAATAAATTCAAAGCCATTCGCAACCAATACTATGGAGAACGAAAGCACTTTTTTAGAGATTTAAACTCAAGCAAGAAAGACAATCTAACCAAAAAGGAAGCCTTGTGCGAAAAAGCGGAATCGTTAAAAGATTCTAATGAATTCATGAAGACATCAGACACCTTCGCCAAACTTCAGGATGAATGGAAAACTGTTGGTCCAGTTCCTGAAGACCAAAACGATTTGGTTTGGAAAAGGTTTAGATCCGCCTTTGATCACTTTTATACCAGAAAGAATGAATGGTTTAAACAGCGTAAACAAGAAGAAGGCGGCGCAATTGTTAAGAAAAAAGAAGTCATACTAGGTCTAGACGTACTTAAATCTAACGAAACAATTGACCACGAGACCCTCTTCAATGAGCTTAAAATATGGCAGAAGCAATGGAATGATGCAGGTTTCATTTCAGGAAAGTCATACCAACAACTGAATAAAACCTATCAGACATTGGCAGATGAGATTTTTCAGAGATATCGTTCGGCAAGTAATAATCAGCGAAATTATAACCAAAAGAAGCACTTCAGTAATTTGACAACAAGTACTGACGGACAAAAACGCTTAGAATTAGAAGACCGAAAAATCAAAGAGAAAATCGCCAAGTTTCGGAATGAAATTGCAACCATGGAAAATAACAAGAGTTTCTTCAAGCACAGTAAAAATGCTGGCGATTTTGTGAAACAGTTTGATGATAATATTGCAAAAGCCACCGAACAAATTGCAAAAGCCGAACAAGAATTAAAGTTACTGAAAAGTGTAAAATCATGAACCTGAATGGGTTATTTGGTTGGCTTGACTATTTTATTTATTTGGTCCAATCTACTAACCATCACGGGGTTCACTCGCCTTTTGTCTATGATTTTGCCGATAACGTTCTTTATCGCCAACTTGCCAATTCCTATGAACCCGCTGCAGAATTATGCAGAAAACGGATGTTGCAATCCGACGCTAAATTATTATTGGATAGCAAATTAACTGCGCAGGCATTAAGTGATATTGCGAATAATCGCATTCCGATAGCCAAATATAACCGACTCCTTTTTCGATGGATCCAATACAAACAGTTGGGGGGCAACATCATCGAAATTGGAAGTTCATTGGGTGTTGTGCCTTTATATCTGCAACGGGGAAATATTCATTACGAACACGATTTGATTCAACGATTTTTCAGTTATGATCGATCAAAAAAAATCAATGAAATTACTCAATTCAATTTGAGAAGTTACGAAAATAATGAACTGGTAATCTCTCACCCTTTCACTGGAATTTCCGATATCATTGACCATGTATGTCATCACAGCTTGCCAAATTCAAAAATCAGCTTATTGGTCATCAATGATACACTAACAGATTCTGAATTTTGGTTGATTCTCGACTTCGCTTCTACCCGAATGGAATCAAACGGATGCATTGCTATTCTCGGTATCAACAAAAGTGTAGATTCAAGATTGCGCTGGCAGCAATTGGAAAACGATGACAATTTCCGGGTAACAATCAATTTGTTTGGAATGGGACTCGTTTTTGCTAGAAAAGAACAAATAAAAGAAGCATTTTTGTTACGATATTAATGAATACAGAATCAGTTTATATACATAAGGTAAGGGTTCGTTACGCCGAATGCGACAAAATGGGTTTTGTTCACCATTCCAATTGGGCCTTATATTTTGAAGAGGCAAGAACAGAGCAAATGCGAGCAAAAGGCATCACTTACAAAGACATGGAAGACAACGGACTCATCATGCCTGTCAAATCCATGAATATAGACTTTAAAAGAGCAGGCCGTTATGATGACCTACTGAGTATTGAAATTTGGATTGAAGGAATCCCTGAAATTCGCTGTACTTTTATGTATAAAACTTATAATCAACACGGTGAATTACTCAATACCGCCTCGATGGTGATGTTTTATGCGAGAAAATCCGATCTTCGTCCGATAAAAATTCCAAGTATCATTTCAGAGAAATACGGGTTTTAAGGGTTAATCCAAAATATGGGATACTACAAATCGATAAAGGACAAAATTGAACATACCGCACATGAGGTAGAGGAACACTTGTCTTCTAACGATCAACAACCCAAAGACAGCCAAGCCTCAACCCACCCGCTTATGATCTATCTACAGAACAAACGGTTGGCGGCATTTCAAGGAGAAAGTTTGTATAACGTGGGCAAGTATTTTTTCCGGTCGATGTTCATGGAAAACCTGAACACGCGTGCTTCAAGTTTGAGTTTCAATTTCTTTTTGGCGCTATTCCCTGCCATCATCTTTCTAATTACACTGATTGGGTATTTGCCATTGAACGGGTTAAAAACGCAATTCATTCAAGAACTGTCGCTGATATTACCCAAACAAACGTTCAAAGAAATACAAGGAACGATATTTGAAATTTTGCACAAACAGAATACCGGTCTACTTTCTTTTGGATTTTTTACTACCATTTACTTTTCTTCCAATGCCTTCCATTTGTTGATCAATTCATTCAACCGCCGTCTGCCTTTTGGCAAAAAGAAAAACTGGTTTCAGATTAGATTGAAAGCCATATTCATGACATTTTGGATTAGTATCATTGTGATTATCACCTTGTTGATCCTCACTTATGCCTACCAAAGTGTACATTATATTGTGTCTCACAATTGGCCCTTATCCGGTGTTTATGAATTTTTAATTTTATTGCTGGAGTATTTCATACTCGCTGCTCTCATATTGATTGCCACATCAAGCATCTACTTCTTTGGTCCTTCCAATCAAAAACGATGGAAATTCCTTAGCGCCGGAAGTGTGATGGCCTCCGTTCTTTCTGCTATCTCCACCGTTTCATTTGGTTTGTACGTCAACAATTTCAATACCTACAACAAAGTATATGGATCCATTGGGGCTATCATTGCACTCATGGTATTGATTTACATCAACGTGCTAACAATTATTGTTGGGTTTGAATTAAATATCAGTATTGAAAAGGCGATAGCGCAGCGCGACAAACATGCAAATGCATTGAACGGCAGTTTGTAATTCTAGCCAATAAAAATCTTTTCAACGAAATTTGGCCCCAGTTTTTCGTTAATGTTCAATCTTAATTGCTCTCTCTGCATAAACATTTCATTTTTTAAGGGTGCTTGATCAAAACTCACATACAACGTCTTTCCACGCATTTCGATTTTACTTGTGTGTTTAGAAATTAAGGGTCCCACAATTTCACTCCATAACTTAACCAATTCAATTTCATCCATTTTCTGGGTGATGCGATATTTATCGTATAAACGCTTTATAACATCAGTAAGAGACTTTTCCTTTTTCTCTGTTATGTCTTTTCTTGGCAGTTCAATCATGGTGATATTATGTTAAAATTACAAAATAAATAGGCTTTTATTGTTTCAATTTGTGGCCAATTTGCTTTTCCTATAGCCATAAGAAAAATACACCACTAGCCCAATTCCAAACCAACCAAAAAACCAATACCAGTTGTTGGCTTCCATTCCTGTGAGTAAATAGGCACAAATCGACAAGCCCAGTAAGGGAATCAGAGACCAGCTGCGCACGAAACTCATCACAGACAATCCCAATAGTAGTATCCAATACAATCGATGGGCGACAACAAACATTGTACTCCAATCACTCTCCAGCAAATCAATGAAATAATTGGGGAAGTTGTATCGAACAGTAAGGATTGATAAAATTATTATAATGGAATACAGATATTTCCCATTGATAAATGGCATCACAAACCCCTTGCCTTCACCTTCTTTTCTTGGTGGTAACAACAACACACCCCCACAAACCAAAACAAAGGCAAAAATGGTCCCTATGCTCGTAAAATCGAGGACAAAACCTTCGTTGGTGAACAGGATTGGAACACCCACCATCAATCCAGTAATAATGGTTGCGAAAGATGGCGTACTAAATTTCGGATGTATCCGAGAAAAGGCCGGCGGCAACAATCCGTCTCTGCTCATACTGAGCCAAATTCTGGGCTGACCCATTTGAAAAACCAACAATACACTTGCCATCGCTACAACCGCCACGATGGATACAATATACTCCAACCAATCGATACCGTGGGCTCCGAGGGCATAAGCCAGCGGATCTCCCACACCTAAAGTATCGTAAGGCACCATCCCTGTCAATACCAGTGTGATAAAAACGTATAATACCGTGCAAATAAGCAAGGAATAGAACATACCCCGAGGCAAATCTCGTTGCGGATTTTTTGACTCCTCAGCCAACGTACTTACCGCATCAAAGCCAATATATGTAAAGAACAACGCCGAAACACCTTGCATCACCCCTTCAAACCCATTTGGCATAAAGGGCGTATAATTTTTTACGTCGATATAGCCCACACCTACAACAATGACCAACACAATGGCTATCAATTTAAGTATGACCATCAAATTAGAAGCGTTTCTAGATTCTTTGATTCCGCGGTAAACCAACATCGTAATCAAGACATTAATTAACAGCGCTGGCGCATCGAAAACAAGATGTAAACCAAATAGTTGCGGCGCATTTGCGAAGGCTTCGAACGCATCCTGGTTGGCTTGACTGTAACTACCCAAATTGGCGGATTTCCAAAGTTCTCCGAATTCACCACCGGAAATAGCCCCTTGTATTTTGGACATAACCGTTTGATACATTTCGTGGGCCGTGGAATAATCGGTCACCATCCAACGAGGGAGAATCCATCCGAGTTGATCCATGAGATGAACAACATACCCTGACCAAGAAAAGGCGACATAAATATTGCCGATCGCATATTCCATAATCAACGCCCAACCAATAATCCAAGCAAACAGTTCACCAAACGAGGCGTAAGCGTAGGTATAGGCACTACCAGAAACTGGAATACGAGATGCAAATTCAGCATAACACAAGGCGGCAAATGCACAAGCCACTCCACAAATAATAATCAAATAAACGGAGGCCGGGCCACCTTTCGCACAGGCATCACCGATAGAACTAAAAATTCCAGCACCAATGATCGCAGCAATGCCAAAAAAGGTCAAATCCCTTACCCCCAAAACGCGCTTTAACGATGCATCCCCTTGATTTACAGGAAAATCCGTTTTAACCCGAAATAAATTACGCCAACTCATGGATATTTCTACGATAATACAACCAAAAGTGTTAAAGATTGGAAAATTATCTAACTTTGTAGAGATGCGAATTTTTCAAGCAATTCTGTTAAGTATTTTGGTAATCTTCTCTAGCGGAGGCGCCCAAATGGCTTATCATATTTGCGAGCAGGATGGACAGCATTGGATATTTGAAAACTGCAGTGAGGCGTCATTAATAAACTCGTCTGACAATGTAAAGGATGATTGCTGCAGCAAGATGGACAAATCTGGTACTATTAATAATCCTCTTCATTGCAAAGACAACCAAAACGTGGCCGAAGAAGATTGCTGTAGGGATGGGTATTTTTTCTCTTTATCGCCCTACCCATCTGTATTTACAAAGTTCACTTTAGCCATCCCCCAATTTCAAATCATCCCATCTATTTCTAATTGCCCTTTAAAATGCGTTTCCCCAGAGTCCAATCATACTCGCCAAATCATTCGTAAAAAGCCACCTTCCAGGCTGTCTGAATTGTATTTGTATGATTTAAAATGCGTTTGGTTGATTTAGGTCGTTTCGATATTTTCGAATACACTATTATCAATTTATTAATTCAAACAAAACGAACATGAAAACAAAACAAATTTTAAACACACTATTCGCTTTCATCGGCATTATATCCGTAGCATTTACTTTACCAAGCAGCAAGAATATTGCTCCCAAACCCATCAGAAAAACAATAATTTCATTTGAAGTTCAAGGCAATTGTGGAGAGTGCAAGGAGCGCATCGAACACGCATTAGATAAAAATGGCATTTATAAAGCCATTTACAACATCGAAAGCAGCATGGTTACCATTACTTACGACCCAACAAAACTGAAAGAAATTCAATTGCATAACATGATAGCCATGGTGGGTCACGACACTGAAAAAGTAAAAGCCAGCAATGTAGTTTATCAGAGCTTGCCGGATTGTTGTAAATATCGCAAAGACGACGACGAATGGGGACCAGTAAAACACTAATTCTGTTTTTTTGCCTAGTTAACTCCATATCCCTTTTCTCACAAAACACGCCAACTGTAACTTCGAGTAGCGCGTTGGATACTATGCCGAAAAAAACGGATAGTATTGCTACCGTTGAGATCCATACGGAAAGGGGCGCCTACTTCAATGGAAAAGGTGTTGGGTTACAAGAAATTCTCACAGAATCCGAATTTAAAAAAGCGGCCTGCTGTACCCTATCGGAAAGCTTTGAACTCAGCAATACTGTTGAGGTAAGCAATGCCGATGGCGTATCGGGTATAAAGCAAGTAGAAATGCTAGGTCTCAGCGGAAAGTATGTTCTTATGAGCCGAGAGAACATACCTAGCGTCAATGGCTTGGCTACGCTAAATGGGCTTTCCAACATTCCTGGACCCATGGTTTCAGCGGTTCAACTGGCAAAAGGCGCAGGTTCTGCTACTTTGGGGTATGATGGATTAACGGGTGGATTAAATTATCAAATGAAAGCGGGCATCAAAGACCCGAAACTGTTTGTGAATTTATACTCTAACCAACAAGCGCGCAGCGAGATCAATGTGATTAGCAAGTCTGTTGTTGCCAACCGTGCAATCAATCATTTGTATTTGCATTCTGGGGGTCAATATTCAACAACCGATATGGGAAATGATGGAATGGCCGATATGCCACTTTCTCAGAGATATTTTATAGCGGATCATTTTCAGATTCCAGGAAAAAATGTTGAGTTGCAAGGCGGCGTACTGGCCTATTCAGATAATAAACGTGGGGGTAAACTGATGGCGGGGAGTAAAAACGAGATCAATCGGGATAAAAACGAATTCCAATTTGATTTTTCCGACCAACATGCGGAGGCTTATTCAAAAATTGGGGTATTTTTAAACAAAAGTGGTAGTACTAGCATCGGAAACATCATCGACGTTTCAAGGCATCAAACAACATCTGTGCTCAATTCCATGTTGAATCGTAAATACGAAGCCGAGGAAGAGAGATTTTATTACAGCGGTATATTTCAAAAAAAGAGTCTGGTCCAAAATCGCATGAATATGGGAATGACTCTTTCGGCGAATCATCTGAAAGAGAATTTAACAAATGGGCGCGGCGACTCGTTTCGGATAAACGGCTGGCAAAAAACGGCTGGTATTTTTGGTGAATATACAATTGAGGGCAGCAAATTATCGGCCGTGATAGGCATGCGCGCCGATTACCACAATATTTACAAGGCCTATATCACTCCTCGATTGCACGCAAAATATCTAATCAACAAAACCAATCGCATCAACATTCAGGGGGGTATGGCACGAAGGAGCAGTTTTTTTATTGCGGAAAATTTGCCATTGCTAATCAACGGAAGAACATTTATTTTGGATTCAGCCTCACTCATTCAAAATCAATGGCTTCCGCAAGAAAAAGCATGGAATTACGGGGTGAGTTATATGAATAATTTTATGTTGTTTGATTACCCTGCGACTTTGGTTTTCGATTATTTTGAGACAAAATTCTTGAGTCAGGTGTTGGTGGACAGAGATCAGAATGCCACCGCGGTTTACATCAATTCAGTGAATGGAAAAAAAGCGGGGAAAACGCGCATCGCCCAAGTGGATTTGAACGGTTATCTGCATCGAAGATTAAGTTTCAAATTAAGTTATCGATGGATCAATAGTCAGCAATGGTTGAATTATCAATTTCAGCAGCAACCTTTACAATCTGTACACCGCGGCATTGCGGCTTTACAATACCAAACAAGAAATAAATGGTTCGTTGATGCCGTAGTTCAATTTAACAGTCGCAAGCGTTTGCCCTATTACTCTAGCGTAAGTCATACCGCACATCTTGGGTACAGCCCAAATTATTGGATCGTTAATTTACAAGTCCGTAAGGTGATTTCACAGCAATTCGAGTTTTACTTTGGTGGTGAAAATTTGGCGAATGTATCTCAGCATCATCCCATTATGAACTGGCAAAACCCAGCTGCTACTGACTTTGACGCGGGTTATGCTTGGGGTCCTACGAATGGGATAACCGTATACGCTGGACTGCGTTGGAGTGTTTTTTGATGATTATTTAGGTTGATACCGATTCGGCCGAGGCGTTTGGTCTGATGCCTATTCCAACGAGTCCTTAGGTCGGTTAATAATGTACTGAGCCATTGCATTGTAGGCGGCTAGCATTTCGGGCTGATTTTCCAACATTGAACGATGATATTCTATTGTGGTAAGATCGGCCCGCGAAGCGGGCCCAGTCATTAACTCCCATGGCATTCCCTGCCCGAGATTCTCTGCCGTTTTTGTCAATATGGGTAAGACCCAGTTCGGATTCAAACCATTTACTGTCAATAAATCTTTTGCAATCCCAGCCATTGCCATGGTATAATTATTTGCAAAAACACCGGCCAAATGCAAATATGCCCTTTGATCTGAATTCAATTTCTCAATCGATAATACCCCCAATTTTAAGGCGATTTCTTTTAGTATTTCATTAACACCATCATTAGAACCTTCGATAAAAACTGGAATTCGATCCCATACCTCTTCTCCTTTTCCCAAAAAACTCTGCAGCGGGTAAAACACGCCTGAATGAGCATGATTGACTGCTATTATCGGTGTTGCACCTGAACAGTGAATCAACGTAATCCCTGTTAAATCACAGCGCTTAAAAATATGGTTTATTTCACGATCCACAACGGGAGCAAATACTACATCACCTGAAACAAAAAAATTGTGTGGTGAAGCTACAACTTCCTCAGATGACCAAATAGATTTACACGATTCGGCAGATAACGATAGACGGCCAGTGTTAGCCGGAATTTCATCAGATACACGCATCAACTCATCAATCTTTTCTTTGGAAGATTCCCTTAGAATCAAAAAATCAACCCCAACTGATGAATTTATGAACCCCTCATACAGTGCTCTGCCAACTTTGCCTAAGCCCCATATGATGATTCTACGGGTCATGCCATGAGTTGTTTTTGCTTTTGGATTCGATTTAATATGGATATCACAAATCCAATCACCATTATAATGGTTCCAGCCCAAACCAAATTGATCCATGGGAATGCAATTACCTGAATAACAACATAATCCCAGACAGGCGTTTTTTCACCCGTTTGAATCACAAATCGAATGTTCTGATGCGCAGGATTTGGGTCTATGATTTGCAAATTGATAATGTTTGCCATGATCCCGAAGCGATCGTTTTCAGCAACTTTCATATCAAAATCCCCAGTCTGCTCATTAATCATAAATTCCGGATGCAACCATACTGAGTCGCCCAAACGCTTTGCCTTAATAGCCAATACCAATTTTAATCCCGCAGTTTCTTTGGTCCTATGGATACTGTCGATTGTCATGATCACCTTTCCAGTTTGCGTAATGAATGGCGTAAAAAATCCTACTGTATCAATTCTAAAATTACTAAACGGCTCCTTACGATCCATGCTACTCTCATAGTTAACATGGGTAAAAATGTCTTTGTATAGAAAATGTCGTGTAGAAGGTTCAGCCAGCAATCCCATTTTCGGATTATTCTGCGTCTTGGGCTCCAAAACAAAACTATCAACGGTTTTTCCTTGCTCATCCTTCTTAATGAATGCTATCTTAAAGTACTTATCAATGCTATCTACACCAAGTCCTTTTCTATCATCAATATAAATCGCAGTATATTCTTGTAATACCTGCGGTTTATTCTTGTACAACAACTGATTCTCACGATTGAATTTTATTCCTTTGGTATCTTGATTTCCTTTTTGATCTACCTCTGGGGCCATATCAATTCCTTCTTTGGTAGACGACAAAATATTCTTATTTACAGAGCTCACCAATACCCCCATCATCAAAATACCGAAACCTATATGTGAAATATTACCACCCCAACGTTTCCATTCGGTTTTCTTTTTTTGGATGCCATAAACCATGTTAAATACAACAACAGCCACAGTCAATAGCAAAAACAAAATGAACTGATATCCTTCGATAACAAAGCCAATGGTTAGTAATAAAGTTGCAATTAGGGTCAATACGGTATTTACTAATAATGGGCGTTTGATTGATGCGATGTCTGTTTCACGGAATTTGAACCAATATCCCAAAGACATCAGCAAGAAAATGGGCATTGCCAACCACAATTGCACTTTATTGTAATCGGCAGCTGTGGGTACAGCCGTTTTGTATCCAAATAATTTATTAAATACGGGAATACTCGTGGCTGCAAATACTTGAACCAGTGATAATATCAAAAACATCGAACCCAAGAACATCCAAAATTCTCTTGAATCTATGCGTTCGTCTGACATTTCCATTTTAGTACGCTGATACAAAACGTAGATGTAATATATCAACCAGCCGAAGAAAATACAGGTACCCAAACCCTTTAACCATTGATAAAATGTCGCGACAGAATCTGGTGATTCAATTGAATACGCCAAAACCATAGGAATAAGCATGACCGACAATATTGAATATAAAGCGATTTTTCTTTGTTTACCCTGCAAGACAACAACTAAGGCCAAGGCCAAGAAGGCCAACAAGAATAATAACAACTGACCCGATAATCCCAGATCCGTAAAGGAATGCACACTCGCCTCTCCAAGGATTCCACTTCGCGTAAGGAAAGTAGCATACAAAACCAACCAAAACGACAATTGAACCAGCAAATGAGATGTAAATAGATGTCGGCCAGTTGCTTTGGTAATAATCAGCATATGTGCAGCACTAGCCATAATGAGCCATGGCATCAACGATGCATTTTCTACCGGGTCCCAAGCCCAATATCCACCAAACGACAAGCTCTCGTAGGCCCAGAAACCACCCATAATAACTCCCAATCCCAAGATACCTACACAAATCAAACTCCAAATATGTGCCGGTGCAATCCAACCCCTATCATTGCCTCTCCACAGTGCCGATAGACTATAGGCAAATGGCACGAGGGCCGTTGCAAACCCTAGAAATAACGTGGGCGGGTGAATCACCATCCAATAATTTTGAAGTAATGCGTTTAATCCATTCCCGTCTTTAAAAACCTGTAGATAATTTTCAATACCCAACTGACCCAAAATGGGAATGTTTAAGAAATCTGGTCGTTGTTCACGCAGGAGATCAAACGGAGAACTTCCAATTTTGAAATCGCCCCAGTGGACACCCAAAAGCATAGACCCCAATGCGATTTGTGCAAAGGCTACAACCACCATTACCGGGCTCTCCCAATCCTTGGCACTTCGCTGTAACACCAAACCTATCAACGCATTCCAAAAAAGCCAAAGTAGAAAACTTCCCTCTTGACCTTCCCAGAAACAGGATATCATATAATATACTGGCAAGGCATTGCTCGAATGTCGCCAAGCATAGTAAAACTCATATCGATGGTAGAAAATGATCGAAAACAAGACCACAAAAACACCCACAATAGAGATCGCATGCAACTGAAAACAGCGCTTGGCCCATTGTAACATGGAATTGTCCTTGGATGATTCGTGTTGAAAATAGAAGTACGCCGATGCTATCGCTGCGATAAAGGCTATTATCGTGAAGGCATGACCCAAATTGCCTAACCAAAGCCACTCACCCGTAAAAACGATATTCTTTATTGGTTCGTTCATTTGTTTGATTTCACTGCGCCTGGTGCGTCTTCATACTTGGACGGACATTTACTAAGAATTTCAGTGGCCAAGAAATGGTCTTGTTGATAGGTACCTATCAACACCATTTTTTCCAATTGTTCAAATTGGGCAGGCTTTGGCTTAATGAATATTACCTTACTTTCATTATTCAATGAATCAAAACCGTAGAACTCTAAATGATTGGCGTTGGTTTGCGCATCATAAATCACGGGTTTTGCTTTGTTTAGTTTACAAACTACATGGACCGCTTTGTCTGGATTTTCTATGGCAATTCTTTTTGCATCAGGAAAGGCTACATATTGCGTGGTATTGCCATACATACTAATAACCGTAGCGATTCCAACACCGGCTAACACCAATAAAATCAAATGAAAGGGTTTCATGATTGATTTTTTTCTAAGCGTGAAATTTTACGATCCAAGCGTACTAAATAGAATAAAATACCAATAAAAATAATTATCAAAACACCATAAACGGCATTCATTAGGTTGTGATGTGCCAACAATTCTGCGGCATTGGCATCAAACTGTTCACTTAGAGATGTCTTCATTTATTAAGTTGTTTTTCGTTTAACTGAGCAATTCTCAATCGCAAATTAGCGATCCAATAAAATAGAGCAATCCATCCAATCACTGCGGGGTAAAAGAAAAGTCGCATAGTGGAATCCAAATCATACTTATTAAACCCTACCGTACCGCCAGAACCCGGATGTAAAGAGTTGGGGGATAATTTGGGCATGATTACAATGAGAGCAATAAAAATGGGGAAAATGAATACGGAATACACAGAGGTAATTCGCGCCCGCTGATAAGGATCATTCATTGTTGAACGAAGCAATAAATAAGCCATATACATGGTCATTCCGATGGCCACCCCATTCAATTTAGGATCCGCTGCAGGCCACCAAGATTGCCAAGTCACCCTGGCCCAGGTTGCCCCAGTAATACAACCCAATATCCCCGCTAATATTCCAACACGAATCAAAGAATCGGCCATGATATCGTCATCCAAATTAGAAAATCTCAAATATTTCAAAGCATACCAAGCCGCAATTCCCAACAAAGCAAGCATCGCAAACCACATTGGAACGTGATAAAATAGATTGCGTACACTTTCATTTAAAACAACGCGGTTGGGAAATCTCATTTCAAATTTTTCCTGTTCTACGGCGATGTGGGCATTTGAACTTGTCATCATTGCAGAATGACCAACGGTATCTAAGGCGCTTCTTTCTAAGAAAATGGCATCAGGCAGTCCCAAGTATTTCCCGTTTGACAATTCAACAAATACGGAATAGTATTCATTGGGGATTTTGGATTGGCCCATTTTCAAATCAAACAACGCGATCAATTGACCATGATTGCCTGAAAATTCAATCTTTTGACTTTCCCACCTGCCTTCAACTCCCTTGGAAACAAGAATTACTTTTGCTGGGATTTGAAATTCACCTTCTTTGGGTAATGATTCAACAGCCGATTTGTTATCTCTTAACCAAGGGGCATTATAAACATTCAGTTTGATTAAAATCGCAGTTCCAGAGGTCAACTTCACGGGTGTAACCGCGGTAATACCTGGCTTTAATGGCAAAAATAACCCACCCAAAACGACATACAGCAAAAAGATCGCCGCAACCCATTTATACCAGTGTTTTTTCAGGTTCATCGTTTTCTGCGTTTAATTTCCGACTCTATCAATGCCAACTCTCTTCCCATCTGTCCGGCCATACCACTATTCTCTTGAGCACGACGGGTTAAATATGGAATTACAGCAAGCACCGGCCCATAAGGCACGTATTTACTCACTCTATAGCCACTATTCGATAAATTAAAACTAATGTGATCGCTCATCCCCAGCAATTGAGAAAATGAAACCTTCATATCCCCATTCGCTAAACCCTGCTTTGATAATAAATTGGCACCCAACATGGAAGAGTTTTCATTGTGCGTAGCGATGCAAACGGAAACCGAACTATGATTCTCAAAACACAACTGTACTGCCAAATCATAATCTCTATCCGTGGCTTCTTTTGTTGGTTGAATTGGATCTTGATAACCCAATTTCACTGCACGAGCTCTCTCCTTTTCCATGTAGGCACCTCTCACCAACTTATATCCATATTTGCACTTATTCTCAGCAACTTGATTCTGAAGATAGACCAATCGATCATAACGATACATTTGCAAGGTATTAAAAATCCATGCCTTAGCCGTATTCAGTTGCTCCATGGCATGGGTTGCCATCAAATCAATAGCGGGTTGAAGCCAAGTCTCTTCCGCATCAACAAATATATGAACTTCGCACTCAGCAGCCGAATTACACAATGTCATAAAACGATAAAACCCCTTCTGCCAATCTGATTTTGAATTGGCAGTTAAATAATTTTCTACCACTGATATATCTTTAATTTCGTTACGCTCAATTGCTAAGGAAGCCGCTTCTAAAGCCTCTGAAGACATGATCCCCGTGGTTTTAAAAACCGAAAATGGTATATCTTTATTCCCTTTTGCCCGAACAATTGTCTTGAGGATTTCAGCAGATGTCATTTCAAATGTGGATTCACTCTCCTCACCCTCAACCGAATAATCCAATATGGTACCAATTCCACTTTTTGATAATGATTGAATGGTACGGTCGCATTCATATATGCTCTCACCCCCACAAAACTGGTCAAAAATGGTCCTTTTTATGGTAAACTTCAATCCCAAACCCACTGCCACTTTTGCCATCGCGGGTCCGTACGCTAACAATGCCGGATAATTGAATGATTTAAATAACATCCTTGCCTTAAACAATTCCGCATCGCTTTTGTGAGCAAATGCTACCGACGTATTTTGAAATGAAAGTTCAGTCATGAATGTTGTTTGCAAAAATAACAAAGAAATCTGGGTGTTTGGCGGGAAAATGGAATTAATTATGGCAATCTTAAATGCAGTAATTCTAACACTTCACCCAATGTAGGATGCTTTTTTACCAAATAATCTAACTTTTCTTTATCGGTATATGGGCGCCTTTTAACCACCTGAATTTCTCCCATTTCCCATCCAATATTTTCAACTGGGTTTGAGATCAAACGGGCTTTTAAAAACTGCATAAATTGGGGCTTTATTTCCTCCATGATAGACTCTTGGACTGATGTAGACAATTCAATAACCAATTGACCCTCATTCATTCTATAATTTAACGACTTCATACAAGTTGAAATACGTGGACTTTGTGTTTGATAAAATCCGATATAAGCCTCATCTAATGTCTGGTAAACCGACTTTTTTGATATTCCTACATCGGTTAAATTATTGGTCAAACCACTTTCCGGATTTACAGATTGTCCAATCAAAACGGGAGTGTGAGTAACCGCGATTCCAATGACCGACTCAATTACATCTGATTGACCTTGATTGATGTTATTTTTTGCCTTCAGTTCCTTTTGACGTTTAAAGGCTTGGAACCCAGACAATTCAACATTCTCCATCTTTGTTTGAATGGGCGTCTTAACAGGTTTTAAAATTGGCTTGCTTTGTATGGATTCAATTTCTTGATTCTTTGTTGCAACTGCTGTTTTCGTTACTTCAATAACCTCATTTCCAACAACCGTAGAAACGACCTGCTTAATTTTCTCTTCAATAATACTGGGTGCGTTTTTGAATGAAGCGGATTTAAGTGGCTCCGAATTACTCAGTTTTTTTTTTACTTCCTCAAGGGAAGGAATATTCTGAATGAAGGACTGTAAATGTCCGAGTTTCATCAACAGCAATTCCACTAGCAACCTTGGATTGCGGGATGATTTATACTTCTCCTCTGCCTCCGAAACCAAACTCAATCCGTTTAAAACAAAAGCGAAGCTAAATTGCTGCGATTGTTCAATATACTTTGCCCTAAATGAATCGGATACATCTAACAAAGAGTGCGTTTTTGTCTCTTTGCTCACCGCCAAATTTCTAAAGTGCGATGCCAAACCTCCCAAAAAAGTAGATCCGTCAAAACCTTTTTTCACAATGGCATCGTACGCCAATAAAGCATCGGATATATGCGATTGAAATAACATTGAAGACACATTGAAGAATGTATCCAAATCCAACACACTGAGGATATCAACCGCTGAATCGTAAGTAATCTGACCACCACCAAAACTCACCATTTGATCAAACATGGAAAGCGCATCCCTAAGTCCACCATCGGCCTTGCGGGCAATCAAATGCAAAGCATCCAATTCCGCATTGATATTTTCCTTTTTAGCGATGCCCTCCAAATGTGAAACCATGTCCTTTGTTTCGATACGATTGAAGTTGAAAATCTGGCATCGACTTAAAATAGTAGGTAATATTTTGTACTTTTCGGTAGTAGCTAATATGAAGATGGCATAAGCCGGGGGTTCTTCCAATGTCTTTAGGAAAGCGTTGAAAGCCTGGGGTGACAGCATGTGTACCTCATCAATGATATACACTTTGTATTTACCCACCTGGGGCGGGATTCGCACTTGGTCAATCAAATGACGGATATCCTCAACCGAATTATTACTCGCCGCATCCAATTCGAAAATATTGAACGCGTAATCTTGATTTGGATCGCCCCCATCTTGTGTATTAATCACTTTGGCCAAAATCCGAGCACACGTTGTTTTTCCAACACCTCTTGGACCAGTAAATAAAAATGCCTGAGCCAATTTATTATTGTTTATTTCATGCGTCAATGTCTCAACTACCTGGTGCTGACCTACCACATCCTCAAACGTGGTTGGACGATACTTTCTAGCCGAAACAACAAATTGATCCATTCTTTGCAAAGTAACCTCAATCAGGGCATGATGCCAAACTTGTTGACCCACAAAAAACCCACAAATTCGCCAAGGATTGTGTAAATTGCAATTCAATTACAGATTATGGACATTGGAGACAATTTAAAGCATTTCGAACTAAAAAGCACAACTGGACAAACCGTTAGCACATACCATTTGTCGGACAAAAGTGCATTGCTTATTGTTGTTACATGCAATCACTGCCCTACAGCACAAGCCTATTGGCCGAGAATTGTATCATTGGCGAAACAATACGAAGAAGATAATCTTGGCGTATTGGCAATCAACGGAAATGATGCAAGTCAAAAACCCATGGATAGTTTTCCAGAAATGCAGCGACTGGTTTCACAATACCATGTCCCTTTTCCTTATCTACACGATGAATCCCAAAAAATTATAAAACAATTGGGTGCAGAAAGAACGCCTGAGGTTTTTTTATTCAATGCTCGAAGAGAGTTGGTTTATCAAGGCGCTATCGACGATGCATGGGAAAACGAAGCCACTGTAATGCAAGTTTATTTGGAGGATGCAATTGAGTTTGCATTGGATGGATTGGAAATTGACTACCCCGAGATTCCTTCGGTAGGATGTTCCATCAAATGGAAATCTTAATATGAGTCCGCGAATTGCATTAATCACTGGCGCTTCTTCTGGCATTGGAAGGGCTTTGGCTGTTGAAGCGGTAAAACGTGGTTATTCTGTTGGATTGATGGCGAGGTCCGCAGAATCGCTGGCTGAAACGGCGTCACTATGTTCCAAACTTATTAAACCCAAAGATTTTACAGAGCCTCAACAGGTTTTCACATTTGTTGGCGATGTTTCTGTAGAGGATGATTGTAAGAGTTTTATTTACGACAGTGTGATACAATTTGATCGAATTGATGTCCTGATTAACAATGCTGGGATTTCGATGCGCGGCATTTTTGTCGACACTGAATTATCTGTTTTGAAACGACTGATGGACACCAATTTTTGGGGCACTGTTTATTGTACCAAGTACGCCCTACCCCAATTATTAAAATACAGGGGTTCTGTGGTTGGAATTTCATCCATTGCAGGTTTTAAAGGATTGCCGGCGCGAACAGGATACAGTGCCAGCAAATTTGCAATGCAAGGTTTTTTGGAAAGTTTAAGATGCGAAAATTTAGAAACCGGGTTACACGTTCTGATTGCTTGTCCTGGCTACACTGAGAGCAACATTAGAAAGTCGGCGCTGGATCAGAATGGCTCTCAACAAAATGACTCTCCCTTGAATGAAGACAAATTAATGTCGGCCGAGGCGGTAGCCGAGGCCATTTGGAATGCCATTGCAAAAAAACGCAGTTACCTTATTCTTACACTACAAGGCAAAATGGCTGTTCTGATCAACAAATGGTTTCCCATGTGGGCAGATAGTCTCACCTATAACGTGATTAAAAAAGAGCCCAATTCCCCGTTCAAATAATTCAATATGATTTTACAAAAAATTGTACATCAAACAATAAAATTCGAATACAGACATTTTTTTGTCGCTTCATTTACATTTGTTATTACCAGTATCAGTCATTCCCAAATCACCAACACTGCCTTTATCGATTCTATCGGCGGTGAAAAAGTGGGAAAATTGACGATTTCTGGTTGGCTCGATGCCTATTACGGAAAGATGTCTCCCAATGTCGATAAGGTACCGCATTTGGTTTCTTCGGCTAGTTTAAATCAAGTGGACATTAACCTCACCTACCTAGATTTTCGATATGCGAACAAGGGTGTAAAAGCCAGGATAGTTCCAGCTTATGGAAGTTACATGGATGCCAATTACGCATCGGAAAAGAGCGGATTAAAAAATTTAATGGAGGCCAGTGTGGGTGTTAGATTGAATACAAAAAAAGACATTTGGCTTGAAGCAGGATTGATTGGATCGCCTTTTACCAATGAAAACCCCGTAAGCAGAGACCACTTGGTTTATACCCGCTCCATGGCCGCAGAACTCTGTCCCTATTATTTGATGGGTGCCAAAGTTGTCGCACCGTTATCTTCAAAAATAAAATCATCGTTCTACTTCCTAAACGGTTGGCAAACGCTTGGATCTCAATACAAAACGCCCGCATTTGCAACACAATTGGAATACAGCGTAAATAATAACAATTTAATAAATTGGAACACTTTCGTTCAAACGGGTCAGCACCATCGTTATTTCTCTGATATATATTGGATTGCGAAACGAAATCGTTGGCAATGGACATCTTGCTTTTATGTTGGCGACGATCCATGGAAGGACACCAGCTTTGGCAAGTCACCCTTCCATGAGCAAAATGGCTTCTGGGTTAATTTGAATGCCGTTGGAAGTTACCAACTCAATGAAACCTCAAGTATCAGCGCTCGAGGCGAGTTTTTTAGAGACAAATTCTCAAGGATAGAAGGATCATATTTGGGTGGCAGTTTGTGTTTCAACAGGAAAATTGCCGATATGATTTATTGGAGAACCGAAGTCCGCTATTGGTACAAAAATGATCAGAATTCGGAGAATATTCCTCACCTATTATGGGGCGTAATGAGTTTAGGCCTAGGATTTTAAGCTTTTTTCAAATCTGAATACACTTGTAGTAATTGTTCCGCAATTGTCTTTGGATCAATTTTTCTTTGCAAAGAAGCACGCTTTAATCGCTGCCTTGTCTGCTCTTCCAACGTTGTAATAGAAATCATGGCCGCGGCCATTTCGTCGGCCTTATTGGGATGAAAATACACCGGTAAATCTTCAGTCAATTCACGGAATACTGAAATATCAGAAACCGCCATAGGTAATTCTGCCGCCAAAGATTCAGCCAAAGGGATTCCAAAACCCTCATTTAAACTAGGATACACAAACCCCGATGCAGATTTAACACAGTCAATCATCGCTTCTCGCTTTTGATCTACCAAACATTCTATCCTATTTGCCAGCCCCAACTTCTGAATTTGTACTTTCAAAGCCTCCAACGTGGGACCATTTAAACCAATCAATGTTAAATTCCAGTCGGTTTGATGCTGAATCATCGCGTAAGCCTCTAGCAAAACGGAATGATTTTTACGTTGCGTAAAACTGCTTTGGTAAACAAAATACAATGCCTTTATTTCTTGAGATCCATGAACATTTGCCGTTGGGTAGAACGCCGGATCCACTGCTTGATAAATCACATCGGAACGACCTTTTGCTTTCGGGTAATAGGTCTCCACCTGAGATTGGGTGGCTTGGCTGGTCATGATGATTCGGGAAGCTTTTTGAATGGCCTTTCGCGTTTTGAAATCATAGATTAAACGGTCTAACCACGGATAATAAGAAGGGAATTCTTTAAAAATTACATCGTGGATTGTACAGGCAGAAGCGACAGAAGCCGGCAAATCCCATGGAATTTCATTGGACAATCCATGAAACACCTCCACGCCATCCAATGCGGCTCTTTTGCCCATTCCCCACGTGCGCCACCATTTGTTGGCATCAACCAACACCAAAGTGTATGATGCTCGATGCCCTGAATCATTCGCAACAGATTGATTTGCTAATTTTTCTCCGGATTTATCAAACTCTTTTTCACCATATTGCCTTAGGATGCGAAGCGCCTCCGGATGTGCACAATCTAACGCATCCAATCGATCTGCATAAAGAACGTATTCGTTCTCAGGAAAATATTTAAATAGAGATTCGATAAGTATGCGCGAGTAGTTCCCCAAACCAGAATGGTTGAAGAAAAATCGCTTGGCATCAAATCCTATTTTCATTAACTGATAACTTTATACAGCTACACTGTGCTCACGCAGTGCATCGTTCAATGATGTTTTTAAATCGGTACTGGCTTTACGCTTTCCGATAATCAGCGCCGCCGGAACATAAAACTCTCCGCCAGCAAAGACCTTCTTGATATTTCCAGGAATCACGACACTCCTTTCAGGTATATAACCTTTGGGCAACTCCTCTCCCGTTTGAACATCGATTACTTTGGTGCTCATTGTTAATGTGAGTCCCGCCCCAAGTACAGCTTGCTTGCCCACATGAAACCCCTCAACTACGATACATCGGCTTCCCACAAAACAATCGTCTTCAATAATTACCGGTGCGGCTTGAATTGGCTCAAGTACACCACCAATGCCTACTCCACCACTCAAATGGACATTTTTTCCGATTTGGGCACATGAACCCACCGTGGCCCAAGTATCAACCATCGTACCCGCATCAACGTAAGCACCAATATTTACATAGGATGGCATCATAATTACCCCAGGGGCAATAAATGCTCCGTGCCTAGCCACGCCATGCGGTACAATACGTATACCCAATTCTGCATAGTTCTTTTTTAAAGGCATTTTATCGTGAAACTCCATCGGACCGGCATGAAATGTTTCCATTTTACGGGTTGGAAAATATAAAATTACCGCTTTTTTGATCCAATCGTTCACCTTCCAACTACCATCCGCCAATGGCTCCGCAACGCGCATTCTACCTTTATCCAATTCTTCAATTACAAATTCAATGGTTTCAACGATTTTGGCTTCGCTTAATAGGGCACGATTCTCCCAAGCAGATTCAATGATGGATTGTATGGTAGTCATCTGATAAATTTTCAGCAAATTTGCATTAGAAACTTCTGAAACCCTATTTATGAACCGCATTTCTGTCCGCATTTTTTCAATCCTTTTCATTTTTGGTTGTACCGCCATTTTCGCCCAATCAAACAATGAGAATCTTTCTGGCAAAAAGGTGGTCCCAAATAACTCATCCGCTTTGACCATTGATGCCTGCTTTAGCCCAAAAAATTACCCGAAAAATGCTAAGCTTTATGGTTGGATTACAAAAACAGACTATGCGGAAGTCATTGATGGATTGCTATATACCGTTTCAGCAACAACTCTAAGTAAAACACCTTTGATCAAGGTGGATTCATTTATCCAACTAACAAAAACAGCCATCAAAGCCACCTCCGGCGAGACTGTCGATATGTTTGGGTTCCCAATGATCCATTGGACAGCCGATTATCAAGGTTGGTTTGAAGTTGGGCGATTTGTTATGGCCGTGGATTTCAAAAAGCCGGTGACAGATAACCTCGTGTTTGGACCGGTTCAAATCAAATATTCTATTCACGGTCAATCTGAAGAATCTCAAGCAACCGAATTTTCACCCGACGCGGAACTGGTCGCGGTAATAAAAAAAGACAACCTATATATCAGCGGCAGAAGGATATCCGCATCTAAGAATTTGGCAACGTCGCCCAATCATGAAATCCAAATCACAAAAGACGGAGGCAACGGCATCGTTTACGGTCAAAGCGTACATCGCAATGAATTTGGTATCAGCAAAGGTCTTTTTTGGAGCGCCGACAACGACAAATTGGCTTTTTACCGCATGGATGAGCGCCGGGTAACCGATTACCCTCTGTTTGGCGTTCAAACCCGACCTGCGAAAGCCAACAGTATCAAATATCCCATGGCCGGCGATAGCAGTCATACCGTTACCTTGGGAATCTATCATTTGTTATCCGATCGATTGGTTTATCTGAATACGCAGGGTACTTACGATCACTATTTAACCAACATCACTTGGACGCCAGATAGCAAATTCATTTACATCAGTTGGGTGAATCGTGAGCAAAACAAAATGGAACTACACAAATATGATCCGGTTTCAGGTGGATTGGTGAGTATTGATTATCGAATGAGTCATCCCAAATTTGTTGAGCCCGAAAATGGCCCCCTATTTATCCCCGGATCAAACACCGATTTTTTGCTGCAATCCGAGTCCGATGGTTGGAATCACCTATATCTATTCAAATTTGCCAACAAACGCCCGATCATCAAACAAATCACCAAGGGAAATTGGGAAGTGACAGATGTTTTGGGATTCACCAAAGACGGTAAATATTTATTGTTTGAAAATACTATGGCTTCGCCCTTGGAGCGACATGTGCACGCAATGGAATGGGAAGAAAGCAAGGTGACAGCATTGGGCATGTCGACCAAAACTATTGATTTAACACCATCCAACGGAATCAACAAATGTGCTTTCAACGCAGAAAACGGCTTGATGATAAACACCCTTTCAAACATTCAAACTCCACGAAAAATCTATTTAATTGATGTAATAAAACAAATTGGGACCTCATTAACACAAAACGGATCAACAAAAACGAAGAAGCCCTACACCGAAACGGTGATACCTGAGGGGGCTACAGTTACAATTGGCGAAGGCGTAAATCATAAAATCATTTTTGAATCGCCCAATCCAATAGCGAGTCTTGGCCTTGGAAATATGGAAATCAAAAAGCGTATGGTGAATGGCTTCGATCAATATTCACGCATTTTCTATCCAAGCAACTTCGATGCAAATAAAAAGTACCCGGTGGTTGTCTATGTTTATGGCGGACCACATGCCCAAATGATTACCAATTCATGGTTAGGCGGCGGAAACCTCTGGATGCATTACATGGCCGAAAATGGTTATATCGTTTACACCCAAGACAACAGAGGCTCTTCTCATCGGGGATTGGCTTTTGAAAACGCGGTACACAGGCAACTTGGAACGGCGGAAATGGCGGATCAATTGGATGGTTTGGCTTGGTTAAAATCACAAAGTTGGTGCGATTCAACCCGTGTAGGCATCCATGGATGGAGCTTTGGTGGATTTATGACAACCAGTTTAATGACGCGCACTCCAGGCAAGTATAAAGTGGGTGTGGCCGGCGGACCTGTGATCGATTGGAGTTACTATGAAATCATGTATACCGAGCGTTATATGGACCAACCAAATGAAAATCCAGAAGGTTACAAAGCCAACAATTTGTTGAATTATGCAGATAAATTGCAAGGTAGGTTGTTGATGATTCACGGCGCCGATGATGACGTGGTTGTTTGGCAACACAGCTTAATGTTTGTTGACAAGGCCGTTAAAGCAAAGAATGCTCAACTCGATTATTTTGTTTATCCAGGACATAAGCACAATGTAATTGGTCCTGATCGTGTGCATTTATACAAAAAGATTAGTCAGTATTTCTTCGACTTCTTGTAGTAAATTGCGGCATGAAGATGTCGGAACGACTGACTTTGGTGGAATGTCCCCGCGATGCAATGCAGGGCATCAAACCCTTCATCCCTACTCAATTAAAGATCAAGTACCTCACTACCCTTTTAAATCAGGGTTTTGATGTTTTGGACTGCGGCAGCTTTGTCAATCCCGAGTCAATTCCGCAAATGGCTGATACCGCAGAGGTAATACAAGCGATTAGCGAAATTGAAACCCAAACAGAGCTTTTAGTAATCGTTGCCAATGAACGGGGTGCGTTGCGCGCAGTGGCCTATCCCAAAATTAAATATTTAGGATTTCCTTTGAGCGTGAGTGAAACATTTCAAAGAAGGAACACCAATGCAAGTAGAAATGAGGCCTTTAGAAGGTTGGCGAGGATACAAGATATTGCCACGGCCAGCGGAAAAGAAGTTGTTTGTTATTTAAGCATGGCATTTGGCAATCCCTATGGCGATCATTGGTCAGCGAGTGAAGTTGCCGAATGGGCTTCAAAAATTGCATCCTTAGGCATTAGAACGATTTCATTATCGGACACGATTGGCAGTGCTAATTCTCAGCAACTCGGAGAAATGTTCGCTGCAATCCATCATAAATTACCTCATGTACAAATTGGTGTTCACTTACATGCGAAACCCAATGAGTGGTTTGAGAAAATACAAGCGGCTTATAAATACGGTTGTAGACGGTTTGACGCTGCCTTAGGCGGATTTGGAGGATGCCCTATGGCAAAAGATGATTTGGTAGGCAACATTCCCAGTGAAGAGGCTTTTGCATGGCTGGCAGCACAGCAACCTTCTCAACTCATTCCCAATATTGATTGGAAACAATTGAAACAGCATGCCGTTGAGGTTTATGCTGGAAATGACAATTAATCGACTGTGGATTGGCCCTTTGGTAGTTTCAAGTTTCTAAAATCCTTACGTATTCAGTACTAATATGGTTTGTTCTAATAACTGATTCAATAGATTAATATTCTACTGCTTTTGTTGGCTTAATGGAACAACATTGAACCTCTATTAAGAGAATGATAAAGCTATTTCAGTTTTGCGTTATTTACGATGGACTGCACTAGTTCTTTATAGTTCTTTCCGATCGGTAATTGCTTTTGTCCGATAACAACTGCATTGTTTTGAATGGCTTCGATATGACTCTTTGAAACGATATAACTTCGATGAATTCTAACAAATCGATCCGATGGTAAAGCTGTTTCCATATTGCGCATTGTTTGCAGTGTTACAATTCTCTTCTCATTGGAAATCCAAATTTTGACATAATCTGCAAATGCTTCAACAAAAAGAATGTCGTTGTATGCAATTTTTTGATGCTGCCCATCCACTTTTACGAATACGAAATCTGGCTTAACGCTAACATCACTATCTGAACCTCGTTTAATTGAAATATATTCTTCCAAACGTTTGATGGCTTTTTCCATTCTCTCTGGAGAAATCGGTTTGAGCAAATAGTCCAACGCTTCAAACTCAAATGCATCCGCAGCGAAATTGGTATGGGCTGTCGTAAAAATGACTGCGTGAGGTGCTGGGTATTGATTTTTGACTAAATCCAAACCCGTAATCCCTGGCATTTGAATATCAGTAAAGACGACATCAACCTCGTTGGATTCTAGCCACTTCATCGCATCTGCAGCGTTTGAGAATGTATTTGATATTTCAATTCGTGGGAAATTGACCAAATGCGATTTCAGCACTTCGAGGGCCAATGGCTCATCATCGATAAGAATACTTTTTATTGGATTATTCGGCATGATTTAATTCGATATTTAGTTTAACGCTGTAATGTCGCTCTTCATTTGTAATGGTCAATTCGTGTGCCCCTAAATAAATGTAATTCAAACGTTTTTTTAAGTTCTCTAGCCCAATACCACCCTGGGGTGATGCATGATATTCAATAGGTTTTGAGTTTTCGACCAACAAACAATATCCTCCCACCAAAGATTTACCCGTAATTTTCACCCAACCCTCTTCCATCGCGGATTGTGCTCCATGTTTAAATGCATTTTCAATCAACGTCAAAAAAAGCATCGGCTCAATGAGATAATCCTTGCTTGGCTCTTCCAAATCGATTTCTACTTTCACCCTATCGCCCACTCTCATTTGCTCTAAAGAAACGAAATCGTTAAGATGTTGTAATTCTTTCTGAAGGTCTACTTTCCCTTCACTGGTTTCGTAGATAACATAGCGCAAAATATCGCTTAAGCGCAATACTACTTGAGGCGCTAAATCACTTTTGATTAATGTTAGTGCATAGAGATTATTTAAAGAATTGAATAAAAAGTGGGGATTAATCTGCGTTTTAAGAAACTTCAATTCAGATTGCAATTGCATTTTTTGCAAATCTCTTTTCGATTGTTGGTCCGCATACCAATCTTTCAAAAACTTGAACGTCATTGATAGGATGATACTAAACAATAATCCCAAGCCAATCAAAAATAAGAAAAACGACGACCACACAACACTTTGAATATCCTGATTCGCAACCAAAGAATGTGTTAATATAGAAATTGGGAATGAGGCCGCACTGATTAACAGTAGAACCGAGAATACATAGGGCAGATAATTCCGATTCAGTAGAAATCTGGGAACGAGGTAATAGAGATTAAAGTAAACAACAACGGCGTGGGTTGCCAAAATAGGCAGCTGACGCAATATGGAATCGCCCCAAGAATTACCAATCCGAATGACTGCAGCGATGATTACTGCGTAGATTAACCAAAATAGAATATGATAGAGTTTGTATTTACTAAGAACTTTCTCTGATTGGGAGAATAATAAGTGAAACGGCTTCTGTGTTCCTAAAGGCATTCCGTTTTTGAAGTGATTACTTCATTTTTTTGATCAACTCAAATCCCATCTCAAGCCATTTTGAGGGGGCTACCATTTTGGGACTTAAATCGAAAAATTGAAATAAACCGCTGTGGTTTAAATGTGCATTGGGAGTTGACTTAGAGAAATATGCTTCCGCTGCAAAAAAACCAATCACATTAATAGTGAGTAAAGTTGCGATAATGGTAAAATTCTTTTTCAATCGTTTATCCATGATTTTATAATTGGCAAATTTGATGCCATAAAGCATTGACGATAAAACGAATAATTAGTTACATTATTTTTTAAAAAAATCTCTAATGAGTTGGGATTGAATTCCCAAGATCAATGAGTCTGAGGGCGTTTTTAATTCAAATGCATCCATAAATAAATAATGTCGGTAACCACTTGCTGCCAAGACGGCCTTATTATCTGTGAAAGAGATTGCCATTCCGGGGTGATTTGCAAAAATCATATTTCTGGAGAATGGTATTTTGGCGGTATTCCCCAATAGTTGCTCTGTCAGGGTGGCATAAATGTCGGTTTGACTCACAATCAATTGAGGTGCCACCCCCCTATACATATCGCGGATAGATCCTCCGGAAATCATCAGAGGAATTCTAAAAAATTCTTGCTCATAATCATCGGTCACAGGCAACCCAACGGATTTACCATGGTCGCTTATTACCACAATAACTGTGGAGTCGTATAAATTTGATTTTTTTAATCCATCAATGAGCATTCCAATGGCGGCATCCGAATATCGAATAGACAATTTGAGTTTTTCGGCTTCAGGCAAATCCTGATTATCAACAACATCATAGGGCTCATGACTACTAAGCAATAGCCATGATGCAAAAAATGGTTGCGGCAAATGGACTAGGTCGTTCAAAACACGATGGGCCATTGTTTTATCATTTACACCCCATTTTGAATCCACCTCACTTGGATAGGTTTTTATATGTTGGAAACCGATAAACTTGAGGAAGGTTCCCATATTCGCAAATTCGGGATCGCCGCCGTAATAGAAATTGGTATTGTAGCCTTGTTTTACGAATTCAGCGGGTAAAAACTGTTGATGCAACGCGTCCCATTTGGATGGATCTAGCAAGATGCCTTTTACCGGCTGCGATGGGTAACCACAGAAAATGGCTGCCAAACCTTTATCGGTGCGATCACCGGCGGCATAGGCCTTTTTGAACCACATTCCGTCTTTGGCCAAGCGATGCAAATTGGGCGTGATGGATTCTGAAGGGTCGCGTTCTAGCCAATGTTCACCGACACCCTCTAACACCAAAAATAACACATTGGAACCTTTTTTGATGATTTGGGGCATTCGTTTCAGTCCGCCAGGAAAAGTATCGGGTCCCATGTATTTATCGAGAGCTCTTTGCTCCATTTCGGCGGGCATCAGTGCCGATTTGATGTTTTGAGTTAGCGTAGGTTGCTGATAGGCATGAATTAGATTCCACAACGAATTGGTAGACAATGCATTGTAAAAAGTATTATTGGTTTTCTGAGC